>JAOUKW010000007.1 GCA_029882335.1 Candidatus Heimdallarchaeota archaeon
TTATTCGAGATAGAAAAAATCACAACAAGCATAAATCCTTGTTGTGTCAATTTTTGTGGTACAACCACAAAAATAGAATTAGGAGGTTAAGAATTTAGAAAATCTATTTTGGGACATACTTGAATTAATTACATTAAAAAAAATTAAATAAATTCAATTCATACGGTTAGTCCCATACTTTGAAATTTTTAACTAATAACTTTTGATGCCTTAATGTTTAATATAATCATTAAATAAAAGGATAGATAATTCTGCTATAATATTTTATTAATTTTCCTAAATCTAATTTATTATCATTAAATTATTATTATAAAAATAGAATATTGTATTATGATTACAATATTCGCCTCACCAAAGCCATTTAAGGATAAACATATTTCAATTACACAAAAAAATGCAATAAAAAGTTGGATTGAAATTCATCCCAATGTTCAAATTTTATTAATAGGTGATGAAGTAGGTTTAGATGCTATTTCTACAGAATTAAATGTTAATCTCATTAAAGGAGTAAAAAAAAGTGACATTGGGACTCCTTTTTTAAGTTCAATAATTGAACATGCTGAGAAGAATGCGAAATTCGATGTTATGTGTTATATTAATTCTGACATCATTTTATTAGATGATTTTTATTATATTGTTATGGAAATTACTAAAAAGGTTGAAAAGTTTATGATTATTGGTCAGAGATGGGATGTTAATATAACTGAAGATATTAAATTTGATTCAAATTGGAAAGAGTGTTTAATCAATACTGTGAAAACTTCTGGTAAATTGCATTCTGCCTCAGGAATTGATTTTATAGTATTCAAAAAATATTCACTCAAAAAAATTCCTCCATTTATTGTAGGTAGACCATATTGGGATGGATGGATGTTATGGTGGGCGTCTTGGTTAGGTCTTGATTTAATTGATATTACTCTGATGACAAAAATAATTCATCAAAATCATGATTATTCACATATGGGAGGTTTAAAAAATATATTGAACGGAAAGGAATATGAATCTAACAAATCACTTGCAGGAAACTGGTTATTTAGATATAACATTAAATATGCTAATAAAATATTGACAGCAGATGGTGTAAAAAATAAATTTAAATTTAAATCCTTTTTTATTTTCTATCGAATATTTTTATTAAGCATTTCAGCAATTACAATGGGATTATCTTCACCTTTGAAACGATATAAACCTTACATTAAAAGCATTTTACAATATAATACAAGAATTTATAAATTAATTTTTCCTTAAAATAGAAAATTATTCTGAATTATATAACATATTCAGAGAATAATTTCAAAATGATTCATAAACTTATTTAATATCTTAAATGCTCGACTCTTAAAAGGATTAAATATTTTAAAATGTATTAATTTGATTTTATGTTTTAACTGAATTTTAGTTATCGTGTTTAAATATTTTAGTACATAAATAACAAAATTGATCTAATTTTGAAATACTTTAACCTGATTACCTTATTTTCACGCAACTCTTGTGTTGATAAATTGATCTGATGATACCTTTACCCAATGTATTTTTACTTCAATTCTAGATAAAATTTTTGTGAGTAATCTTTCAATGCTGCTAGATTGGCTATGTTTACATGAATATTGACATTATCGATTCGAATAATGATATTTTTGTTGAATCATGAATATTCCATTATAGAAAATATTTAAACAAGAACACAACACAGGTATTATTGTGAATAATTTATTAGAATTTATAATATTCATTACATTCACCCCTGTGCTAATTATATTTATTTATATTGCTTTAATTTTATTCTTAGGTAGACAAAATACAAATATTGGGATAACACTAAATACACATTATCCTGAAATTACGGTCATAATTCCCACATTTAACGAAGCAAAGACAATTAGAAAACGAATTGAAAACTTAGTGGAGACCGATTATAATGTGGAAAAATTACATATCCTGGTCATTGATGAATCCACGGATGAAACCAAGGAGATAATTTCAGAGCTCAATTTAAAAAATGTGGTCATAATTCATTCTAAACATCGGTTAGGTTATACAGATGCCGTTAAAAAAGGGATATCTATGGTTACAACGCCTCTAATAATGTTGATCGATGCTGGAAGTCGACATGATAAATTAACTCTTCCTAATTTGGTTAGATGGTTTTCTGATCCATTGATTGGGGCTGTTACTGGACAAAATATGATTTATAAATCTGATAATTCTACTGCTAAAGATGAAATAAATTATCGAAAATTTTATAATATCGCAAGAATGGGGGAACAAAAGCTCTACTCCACCTTTCATATGCACGGTGAGGCTACTTTAGTTCGTACATCAATTGCCAAAAAGGTGATCTTAGCCCGATCTAATTTAGATATTGCAATGGGTTTAGAATCAATAATTCAGGGATATAGGAATATTTTTGATCCAGAAGTAAAATTTTACGAAGTAACTCCAAGTAACTTTAGTAATAGATACAAACAAAAGAGAATAAGAGCTCGAGGTGTAATCAGATTATTGTTAGATTATCGAAAGAAATTACTCTTTAAATCTAAATATGGTCTATTTGGGTTAATTATATTTCCTGCTCATTATATGTCTATGATAATTCTCCCAATTTCTAGTATATTTTTTAGTATCACAATTATTTATATTTTGATTATAAATCGATATTTATTATTTATAATAACTTTAATAATTATTGTTTCAATTTTAATTTTATTCAAAAAAGGAATAATATCAAATATTATCTTAATTTATGGTTCCCTTATTTCAGGACTGATTTCAGCGTTACAATGGAATGAGCATTCTGATTTTATTGATAAAGTGGATCAGACTCGTGATGATCTTAGTGAAATTGAACAAAATTATGATGATACAATGAAAAAATAGTCATTGTAGAGTTTTGTGAAATAATTTGTATCTCTTCTATAATTTTTCTTTTCTCATTTGTACAAGGTTAAGAATGATTATGTTATATATAGTATAAAGGTATCAAATTAATCACTTCAGTCACATATTTCTACTGAGTGAAAGAAATATACCTAAAATTATGTTATCATTTTCGGTGAAGTTTATGACTCAAGAGAGAATTAGGAAAAATGATAGTTTAGAGTCTACAGTTGGTAGATTGCAAATGGATATGAAAACATCACATGGTAAATACAGTTCCCTTGTAGATGATTTGGCATATTTGACAAAAAATGATTTGAAAGGAATTATTGGGAAATTAAATAATGAATTAGATCCCACAGTATATGATAATTTTAATCAAATATTTGAAAAAATCGAAAATGTTTTACATGACATGGAAGATATACACGTTGACATGGAAGAAGTAGTATCATTAATTGGTGGATTAGAATTTTCTACCACTTCAACCGTAGATAAATTATATTCTATTCTACGAGATCAAGAAAGTCAACAAGGTAGATTAACACAAGAAATTACGATGTTAAAAAATGAGTTGCCTTCAATCCAAGATAATGATTCTGTTGAGATTACCCAATTTAAAGAAAATTTAGTAGAGTTCCAATATGAATTTTCTCGCTTTCAGGATTATATCATTGATGCTGTACCTAGAATTTCAAAATTGTTTATTGAACTCGACGATGAAGAAAAAAGAGGAGTAAAATACGGTAGTAAAGGGATATAATTATTATCTAGAATTAAGTTATGTAATTTAAAATAATATTGAGATGAAGATGAACGAAATTAGTCTGCCTACACAAAGTCAGAATAAATATTATACAAGAGAAGAGATTAGATCAATCGAGTATAACGAAATTCTATCAGGTAAAAATGAATTGACATTAATGCAAAACGCAGGATTTGGTATTTCTGAATATGTAAAATCCTTGAATCCAAAATATGTAACTGTACTCTGCGGTACTGGGAATAACGGTGGTGATGGAATTGTTGCTGCGGGGGAGTTATCATCTTATTGCGAAGTCAAATTAATTTTGCTTGGTCAACCAAAGACCGAGAGTTCAAAATCAATGCTTCTCAAATATTCTAACTCTATCCGGTCAATTTCATATATTGATACTTTGAACATTGACAATTTATTTCTTGAATTGAATACTGCGGATTGCATTATAGATGCTATATTTGGGATTGGTTTGGAAGTCATACCTAGGGAACCACATTTATCCATTCTCAATTTATATAGTAAATTAAATAATAATAAAATTATCTCAATTGATATCCCCAGTGGATTAGACGCAAACACCGGAGAATGGTATTGTAATTCATATATTCCACATTCAATTCTAACAATGCAATATTTTAAAGCAGGATTGAAAGATTTGAAAAATTTATGCGAAATCAAGGTTATTGATATTGGAATTGATAGAAATTCTGAAATTTTTGTGGGACCTGGTCATGTTCATAATTTTTTACCAAAGCGAGATATTAATAGTTACAAAGGAATAAATGGAAGGTTGATGGTTATTGGTGGTAGTGACGAATTTACAGGTGCTCCTGTCTTATCAGGAATGGCAGCGCTCCGATCTGGTATAGACACATTACGTATTGCTGTTCCCTCAACAATTAGAGATATTGTTGCATCATATGCTATGGATTTCATTGTTGTAAAGGTAGAAGGTGAGCGATTAACTATAAAGGAGTTTAAGAAATATCGAGATTTAACAACCCATCGTCATGATGTAGTTGCAATTGGTATGGGGATGTCAAATCATCCAGAATGTTATAAATTTGCTCGAGATCTTTTTAGACATATCAAGGATAAATTAAAGGTGGTATTGGATGCAGATGCCATCAGAGCGTTCAAAGGTTATTTAGATGACATTAGAGGATCGGGTGTAATTATTACCCCACACAAAGCTGAATTAAGAACAATCTTAGATGAAAAGATTCCATCTGATTTTGATGATCTCGTTCAATTTCTTCAGCAAAAGGCTTTGGATTTAAATATTATAATACTTTTAAAAGGTCGTATTGATATTATTACTGATGGTGAAAGAACAATATTGAATCGAACTGGTCATATGGGAATGACTGTAGGAGGTACTGGTGATGTTTTAGCGGGTTTGACGGCAGGTATTAATTGTTTTATCGAGGATAAATTTTGGGCTACTGCTGTAGCATCATATATTATGGGAAAAGCTGGAGAATTGGCTGCAAAGAAATTTGGAAATAGTCTTTTGGCATCAGATGTTATTAATGAAATCTCTAATGTATTACTTGAATTTATATAACACAACCATTCTATTATTTTTTAGTTTTCTTTATATTAGTTTTACCTGCACCTCTTTTTGCAATTCCTCGTTTTGATGAATATCCTTTATTTTTCTGACCTTGAACTATCAATCTCTTTATTCTTTCATGATTATCAATATGTAGCTCTGCAATTATGAAAAATAATTTAATCAAATCTGCAATGGGAATTTTACCTATGTCTGTTCTAAATTCTGAATTAATGGAAATATGTGGATCTGTATCCTCTGCTGATTTTCTAATACTAATATATTCTAATGAAGGTTCTAATTTTTCGAGTAAGTTTATTATTTCTTGTTCTTCTACAAATTGAATTACATGATTCCTAGATTCTGATTTAATCATATATTGTTTGTCTATTTCTAGATTTATAGTTGGAATATCATCCAATTCAACAAATTTTTCAAATCTTTGTCTTATGAACATTTTTTTTCTATAAGGTACTACTTCAAATTTATAGGCTGGATTATCTATTGATCCCTCATTATGTATTTTTGCACCGATAAATAATTTTTCTTTTTCTTTAAATAATAAATTAATTAACCACTGAATTATAAAGGTTCGATTAACTAATTGTAATACTAAAGTTAGTACTGCAATATTTTTATTTTTTGCATGGCAATAAATCTCATATGTTTCAGGTTTTATCTGAGTGATTTCAACTTTTGTTGTATATTGTTTTAAAGAAGTTTCAATTTCCTCTTTCAATTCAGAATAAATTCTATTATTAATTTTAATCCCTCTAAAATAGATAATAATCATGGCTACAAAAAATAGTATAATGGGACCAAATAATGTAAGTATATCAGTTAATAAAGACATGCAACTCTAATCAATGATTAAATATCTTCTTTATATTGATTTATTAATATTACAATAAAATTTACATTCTTTAGATAATTATTAATTTTTTATTTTAAGGGCGACCAAACTTCATATGATAAATCTTCTGATCCTCTATAAAATTTAATCCTGATGAATTCTTCTATTTTCCCTTCTCTTTCTTCTTTTCTTGTTTCAATTACTCCGTCTACAATAGATTCTAATGCACCTTGTTCTTCTTGGGCAACCACACCTCTATCATACACAAAAAGACACACTTGATTTCTTGCATTGACCCTAGCTGCTAAAGTTTGACTGAAGTGAAGTAGATCGCGATGTCTTGTATAAATTGATAAGAGACTATAAGGCCAAATTACAATTCTACATTTGCTATGATTGGTAGATACTTCATTTAATTTAATTGATAATAAAGTTAAATCATCTGCTGATGGCATAATATAGGTACCGGGGATTGCTTCATCTTGTTGAATACCTCGAAATGAATACATATCAATAATTTGTAATCTTTCGTTGAGTATCGCATCATTTACAATTAAACCTGATTCAGGTGTAAAACTGCTTAATTCTTCTATTAACTCACTAGCAGATATGGTCAAAGTGATTACACAAGACGCACCTTCCTTATCAAACCCATCTAATATGAATTGTTTAATTAAATGATTCCGTTTATTTGATAAGTCTCCATTTAGCGTAATTGTTTTACCCATCATAGATGGTAACATTGTATCTAGATTTAATTCAGTCATATATGATAATACAATTCTATTCAATATTAATTTCTCGATACATTAGAAGAAATAATTTCAATAAACTTTAATTTAAGAGTTTTAATATCGACGCAGCATAATTAATTGCTCTATTGAATAAATCTTTTATTTCTGTTTCTACACCCTGTCTAAGTAGACCTGCAGTTCGTAATAATTCATTATCAACGCCATCGATTGGTTTTGTTTCTGCATAAAGTACCACATCTGGCATGTTGACATATTTATTCTCTTGTATCATAAAATATACTTGTGCTGATGATAGAATAGTATCAATTGCTAAAAATATCTTCTCTGCCTCAATTGATTGCTGATTCGCTTCTTCTTCCTCTGGTGTTTCTGCTTCGAACTCTGACATAAATAATGATGAAGTCAATTTTTCTAGATAATCTTGAATCATTCTTCTTGCACCTGAAATTAATTCATCCTTTGATAATTCAATATCTTTAAATGGATTCACTCCATATAATAATTCTCCATGTTTTAATGCTAAAGCTCTAATTGGTGAGAAACCATTTAAATTACCTTTGATGGGTAATTGATCTTCTGTATATATATCATAATCCAAAAGAGCTGCAAAAAGTGGATTATCTAAAAATTCATTAAATCCCTCACTTAATTCGTTATATACATCTGCTAGTGATTTTGATAGCTTATCTAATGATTTCAAAATAATAAAATAATCAATATCTGATACACCAGAAAATACTCTTTCCGATGAAGCACCACCATACACGACTATACCTACTAAATTATCACCTACTTGATCTTGTAGTTTTTTAGAAAACTTTTTTTTCATTACTTTATATTCCATTGGAATTTCACTCATAGAATAACCTCAATATATAACTTATTTTAATTTCATAAAAATTCTTTTCTACGAACCGATAAGATATTTCAGAAAACAATTAAAATCAATTATTCTTTTATGAGGTGGCTAAATTTTCTAATAAAATTATCATGATCTAATTTTACCCATGTTTCCAAATCCGATAAATCAATAAACCATGGTTCACCTGTAATGCCTGTTAATTCTATTTCAGAAAGCTCTTTTTTCTGAATTATCAAATCCAGTATTTCGTTAAGAAACGCTTCTTCTGATATATCCTTTCCTGGAGTTTGAGTATAATTTAATTCCTTGAGTAAGGTGCTGTTGAATAATTTATCATTTATGATAATAATCTCCGATGAAATTAATTCCGATTTGTTAAGTGGTTTTTCCTGAAATTTACTAACAATGTTTAAATTGTTTTCAACTTTTACTTCTGCCAATCCAACTCTAAATTGTAATCCTCGAATAGCAAGTAAACTAATTTCATTTCCTCTTTGTCTATGAAGTAATAAAGCATGTCGCAAATCAGCATTAGTTTGTAAATGGCCAGGTATTATAATTAATTGGCCATTGGTATTAGAATTCCTTTGGTAAATAAATTCGTACAAATTGCTGTACGCAAAGGTTATATCTAAGTTTTCAAAGTAATTTTGATAAAAAAGTTCTAACCCATTATAATCAGATATCGAAATTATTCTGAATTTGTTAAATCCTAACCAGGCTAAGTGCCTAATTATCCAGTCTAAATTTGGTAGGTCTTGTCTAATATCATCTAACGTTCCATATCCTATAGGGAAAGCTCCTAGATGTATCCATTGTGAGATTGGGTATAAATTCTCTAAGGAGCCATACCATATGATAATTTCACAATTATCAATCCGCTCTTGCCAGTCTTTCCAATTAATATTTTTTACCTCCATTTAAATGAGGGAATTTATTAAATAATAATAAATCATCTATAGATTGGTGTCTTGCAATACTACCAACATCTAACCACCAATTTTTTTCTGTATATGCTACCACCTCACCTTGATTAGCTAGAGAAGGGAAAATATCTCCGGATAAGTCAATATTCTTTGAAGATTGAAATATGTCCTCTATCATATCAAAAACCTCTGCTTTAATAATAGATATCCCTGTATTTGCAAAAATACTATCAGATGTTTTTTTTGAAATAGAAGTTACTTTAAAGTTATTTCCTCTATTAATAATACCAGAATCAACAGTCCAACCTTTTTCCATCCATATAGTGGCTAATTTTCCTGATTCTACATGACTTTGATACATTTTCTTAATATCAATATTTGACAATATATCGGTAAAATATAATAAAATATTACCTGTTTTAATGAGATCTTTTGCATTGAGCAATGCACCTCCTGTATTAGGAAATTTTTTATCATCCAATCGATAATCGATATTTACACCAAATCTTTCGCCATTGCCGAAATATCTTCGAATTTGGTTTGCTCTGTATTTTATAAGTGCTGTAAAATCATTTATATTATGATATGCAAGATGACGTATTACATACTCTAACATTGGTTTCCCTGATTGAGCCACAGGCATCATTACTTTTTGATAATAATCTGTTATGGGGTAAAGTCTAGTTCCTCTTCCTCCACAAAATAGGAAAGCTTGGAGATCCATCATTGTTAACACATTATGAATTTATTTTTATTTTTTATTAGCTCTCCTAGGTTTTGGTTTTTTACCCGGGCTTCCTTTTCTTGTTGCAGCACCTTTTTTAGTGGCGGTATTGGTTTGTTTACTTTTGGTAGTTGTTGATACAATTGGTTCACCTGTTAAGATCGAGTCGACAAGCTCTAAATCTTTTCTACTGGTGATTGATTTTCCAGCCTTCAAAAGCTTTTCAATTTCTGATTCATGTATAATTACTTCTTCTGCTTTAACTACCCATGTCTGTAATTTTGCCACAAAGTAGGATAGACTAATTATGAAAAAGATTAATGGAATCAATACGAGTAATAATCCTTCAGGTTCATTTATTTCTATTGAATTACTAATTGCCTCTGGTAATGATATAAAACTTGTAACACGAGCAGGGTTTAAAACAAACCATGAGAATAGGATTAAAATGGTAACTCTAAATATCATAGAACCAATTACTCTGAATAGAATTCGTATTGGTTGAAATGCTTTTTCAGCAGAACCACCTAATTTATTATCCAAATCAGCATCATGTAATAGTAATCCATCATGATATCGCTGTAATCTTCCTGTTAATCTTTCTTGTTCACCACCAGGTTTTGTAAACAATGAATCTTGTGCTGAATCCAGTAAAAATATTAAAGCATCTGCACTAAATTTTTTAGCTGAGGTAGAACCTGCACCAAGTGAAACTCCTGTTTGTGTTTTCCCTTCTGTATCTTCTTCTCTCATTTCCTTGAGCTTTTTCTCCTCATCTGATATCTGTTTTTCTTCAGCAGTACCTAACTTGGTTATACCCAATCTAAATTCGGATAGAGACGCGAGTTGTTTTCCAACTCTTTTTTGTCTTGTTAATGTCGGTGTCATTAAACTATATATATATCCAGTCTGTAATGAAAATTCAAAATATAAGTAAGAGACTAGTGCCAAACGGAACATCGATGAATTGATTAATGATTCTACATTAGTAGGATTGATATATAATTCAACAGTTAAATCCTTCATATATGCTAGTAATACTACTAATTGAGAGATTAATAAAGTTAAACCTGCAAGATTTACAGAACTCTTTCTAATGAAACCAACACCAGTAATTAAAATTAGAATTATACCAAGTGTAATTAAGCCATGCAAGAAATCATCTTTGTAAAGTTCTCTTTGTGGTTTATTCAATAAATAAGCCATTGGAGCCAAGGGATCTTGACCAAACCCAAAAAATAATTCACTATCAAATCCTTCAAGAAGGTTTAATGACCCAAAAAGATTGTTGATAATAAATGATCTAGATGCCCAAAAGTAATGAAGGGATTCATCTCCTTGACTTAGGGGAACTGCCACATATGCGACAAGAGTCAAGAGAGCTAGTACAAAAACAAAAAACAACAAGATGAAAAATTTGAAAAATATCCCTAATTTGCCAAATGAAACCACATCATCAAGAAGGACATTTGTTATTGAAAGTACCAGAAGTGCTAGCATAATGATTGCGATTATCCGAATTAAGATTGTTACCATTGCTAATCTTCGATTTGCAGATTTAAAAAAATCAGATGTTCTTTGAACAGATAATTCTTTTACTCCTCGTCGTCTTTGCCTGCTCATGTTGTCTATCTTCCTTATCGTCTTTCTATACTATGTCATATTAGGAATAGTATTTAGAAGTATCTAGAATAACGAGTAAAATATTTTAAAAAAATAATAATTTCAAACAATTTCTTTTAAATATTTATCATATTGGGACTGCAACTTGTTTAATTATATCTTCTACTACAACTTTACCTGTAGTTCCTTCTAATTCAACTTCTGCTTTAAGCTGTAATCTATGTGCAATTGAATTTACTGCTATTCTTTTTAGATCGTCGGGGATGACATAATTTCGTCCTTGTAATGCCGCATACGACTTACATGATCCAAGTAGTGCAAGTGATGCTCTTGGTGAACCACCTAACATTAATCTTGGATCGCTTCTTGTCATAACAATAATATCACGTATATATCCCATTAATTCATCAGATAAGTAAATATCTTCTTTTACCGTTTGAATCATTTTGTTTACCATAGCTGCTGTAGTCATTGGTCTGACCTTTTTCTTGAAACCTGAGTGTTTTAGTCGAATGATTTCTTTTTCTTCATCAGCAGATGGTAATTCTAAATTTAGTTTCATCGCAAATCTATCGACCTGAGCTTCAGGTAATGGATATGTACCTTCTTGTTCAACTGGATTTTGTGTAGCGACAACAATAAATGGTGGATCAAGTGCGTATTGTTCTCCTTCTATAGTGACTTGTTTTTCTGCCATACATTCAAGCATGGCTGCTTGTGTTTTTGGAGGTGATCTGTTGATTTCATCAGCAAGTAAGAAATTACAAAACACAGGACCTCTTCTAAGTTTAAATGATGCTGTTTTTGGATCAAATATATTTGTTCCTAATACATCTGAGGGTAGTAAATCAGGTGTGAATTGTTGTCTATTGAAGTTCATTCCTATTACATCTGCAAATGCTTTTGTAATTACTGTTTTAGCAATTCCAGGTACACCTTCTAAAAGAATATGTCCTTCTGCAAGAAGTGTAATCATTATATCCTCTAGAACTTCGTGTTTGCCTATTACAACATTTTTTAATTCCGTAAAACACTCATTCCACGTACTTTTGATATCTTTTGGGGTAACTTTTTCTCTTTGAGAAGAACGAGTCGAAGAACTCGCTTTTGTTCCTTCTGGAGGGTTTGGTGCTTTTGACATATATTATCTCTTCCTATTAATAGAAAATATATTATAATTATATTGAGTTAATTACAATTCCACATAAATGTTATTCCTATATGATGATACAATTAATAAAAAAGTAGAAATTTTATCTGTTTTTGAACAATACCAATATTATGCTCCAGACATCGCTTTCAATTTTTGAAATTCGGACATTACATTTGCTAGCATGTCATTTGGACCTACTGAAATTGCAGATCCTTCAAACTTGGTTATTTTTTTGAAGAGTTGCTTACGTTTTTCTACAAAACCTTCCTCTATTGCTTCACCTATTATTCTGTCCGTAGGAGTGAGATCCCAACTTTTGGTTTCAAACCAAGGTCCAAATGGAGATATAACAAAAATTCTATGTTTAGAGGCCCTAAGTTTCTTAATTCCTTCTAGAAATTCAGTATGGCTCCCTTCCAAATCTGAAACAATTATTACGTAACTTGCTTTTCCTAAATTTGTTACAACTGATTCGCAAGTGTCTATCCACTTGATTTTCTTTTCAGCCTTTACATTTGCAAGAAGTTCTAGGAATTTAAACTGGAATGTTTTAGAACCTGTAGGTTCAAGGAATTTATTGTGATCAAATCGCTCATTGATGACCGCTAAACCTACAGTATCTTTATTTTCCATAGCTAGATGAGCCATCATAACACAACTACGAATTGCATATTCTAATTTTGTATTTCTCGGTATTCCTGAACCCATTGATGCTGATGCATCAAGTAAAAGAAGCACTCGTATATTTTGCTCTGATTCAAATTCCCTTACCATTAGTCTTTCACCGCCTGATTTCGCAACTGCAGCCCAATGGACATATTTTAGGGGGTCACCTGGTTGAAATTCTCTAATTCCAAAGAAATCAGTACCCATCCCTTTTATCTTAGTTCTATGAGATCCAAATAGCTTGCCTAATTGGCGCTTCGATCCGAGCATTTGTAATTTCTTGATGTCTTCATATGAAGGATATACTAATAGATCCGATAATTCTGCAAGTACTGCTTCATCTGAGAAGAAACCTTGTTTATCATGAATAATTATTTTTGTCGGTCCAATTAAAAATCTACCTCTAACTGGAAGACGCAAAATGTAGGCATAACTTAAACTTTGTTTGGGACCGAGTTGAGTAGTTAGGAAATTTTCACCAAGTACTAATTCGAATACTTCTGGATATGCATCGTATATTTCGATTACAGGTATTGGGTTGATTGAGCGGTTGCGTAATTTCACTTCAACTAGTAAATAATCACCTGCAAATGCTTTTTGCTTTCCTAGTACTCTTTTAAGTCTAACAGATCCAGGTCCTGCTCCTGCTGCGAATGCTGGATAACCTGAAACCACTGAAAATATCAACATGGTACCAAGGATCATAAAATACAGAATTAAACTTGGTGTGATAGTAAAATACGTATTGAATAGAAGTTGGACAAATAATTCAGTTAAACTAGCCCAAATTATGATACCAAGTGCTGCACTGTTTAATTGATCGTTTGGGGGGTACAATGATGAAAAATCTAATCCTCCTTCTCCAATGAATGATGAAAATACATCCCCTAAAAATGTATTTGTCAATATTTGAATGGCCTGATAACCTGCAAGTGCTATTGATAATGAAATACACATAAAACCAAAAAATACAATACTACCGCCTCTTCTTGTGAAAATTGTCATTATTTATTTCCTCAGTTATTCTTCTATTATATTTTTAATTATATCTCATCTATTTTTATCTTCTCCTTTCAAAATAAATCAAAATGAAATTTTATTAAAAAAAGGAATTAATTGGTTTTTTTATTATTTTGATAAATATGTATTTCTGAAATCCTCAATGGTTGCTTTTATTCCTTCATTTAGATTTATCTTTGGTTTCCATCCTAAATTAGAAAGTTTAGTGATGTCCATTGTTTTTTGATAAGTTCCATCAGGTTTTGTCAAATCATGTAGTATTTCACCATCAAATTCAGTTAACCTAGCTATTAATTTACCAAGTTCTAAGATGGAAATATCTTTTCCAGTACCAATATTAATGATCTCTGAAGATGAATAATTATCCATGAGATAGATGCAAGCCTCTGCTAAATCATCTACATGTAAAAATTCTCTCAAGGGTTTTCCAGTTCCCCATAAGGTAACTGTAGCTTCATTTTTGTGTTTGGCTAGCACAAATTTCTGTATCAATGCTGCTAGAACATGTGAATTCTGATGATCATAATTATCATTTGGTCCATACAGATTTGTTGGCATTACTGATATGAAATTAGTATTATACTGAGTATTGTAAAATTCACACATTTTAATTCCCGAAATTTTTGCAATTGCATAGGCTTCATTTGTTTTTTCTAAATAATTTGACAATAATTGATCTTCTGTTATTGGTATTTTTGATTCTTTGGGATATACACAAGAACTTCCTAAGAATAATAATTTATTGACTTCATTTAGATATGCTTGATGTATGATGTTATTTTGTATCATTAAATTTTGATAAATAAATTCAGCAGGATAGGTATTATTTGCATGTATCCCACCAACTTTTGCAGCAGCTAAGAATACAAATTCGGGTTTTTCTATTTTAAAAAAATTATCAACTTCATTTTGGTTTACTAAATCTAATTCAGATCGATTTTTTAGAATAAGATTATTGTAACCATGATTACGCAAGTATCGAACAATAGCTGATCCAACCATGCCATTATGACCGGCTACATAAATTTTCGATTCTTTATTCATTAACCCACCGTCAATTTGTTTTCAGTCCAATTATAACCATTTTCTTTAAGATACATAAATCCATCTCCAATTGGTTTTAATCCGTATAGTTGCATATCCGCGTCAACCATTATTTTAACTAAATCTTCAATTGATACTCTTGCTTTCCAACCCAATTCTTTTTCTGCTTTTGTAGAGTCACCCAATAAATGATCTACTTCTGCAGGTCTAAAGTATTTAGGATCAATTTTTACATAATCTTTCCAGTTTAATCCAACGTAAGTAAAGGCTAATTCGAGGAATTCTGAAATTGATGTTGTTTTACCTGTACTTAGAACAAAATCATCAGGTTTTGAATGATTTAACATCTTATACATTCCAACTACAAATTCAGGCGCAAATCCCCAATCTCTTTTAGAATCTAAGTTTCCTAAATATAATTTTGATTGTTTATCTGCCAAGATTGCAGCAATTGCACGAGTAATCTTTCTAGTAACAAAAATTTCCCCTCTTCGTGGTGATTCATGATTAAAGAGAATACCATTCGATGCAAACATACCATAAGATTCTCGATAATTTACACATGCCCAATATGCATAAACCTTTGCTACGCCATAAGGTGATCTAGGATGAAATCTAGTTTCTTCATTTTGAGGGGGTGGTGAAGAGCCAAACATCTCTGAAGATGAGGCTTGATAGAATTTAGAATTAATTTCACTTCTTCTAATGGCTTCTAGTAATACAATTGAGCCGACTCCTGTAACATTACCTGTATAAACAGGTAAATCAAAGCTTACTTTAACATGGCTTTGTGCTGCAAGGTGGTAAATTTCATCTGGTTCAACACTTCTAATTAATTTTTCAATTGAGCTGAATTCTGAAACATCTGCATAATGTAGAAATAATTTCGTACTTTTTTCAAGTGGGTCTTGATAGATATGATCGATTCTTTGAGTATTAAATGTACTAGCTCTTCTTATTGTTCCATGTACTTCATATCCTTTACTCAAAAGATATTCTGCCAAATAAGAGCCATCTTGTCCAGTTATTCCTGTTATTAATGCTCGTTTAGACACATTCCTCATCTTAATCTTATTTAATGAATTTATCTATACCTTTAGTAGAAATTAATATGATTCTTTTTTAATTTTATCGGGATTTTTTCTAATAAAACTTAATTTTTATTTTGTACGTCATTATTATGAATATGTAAATAAATCAATATTAATCCGTAATGATAAGTAATGTATATGGTATATCTCTGTTTTTCATTACAAATAAATAAAGATAAATTTATTATAAACCAAATGAAAATGAGATTTAGTGTATCTTGGAGGGAATGTTGTTGCAATAATTCCTGCATACAACGAAGAAAAGAAAATAATTTCTACAATTACTAAACTACCCAATCTTGTAGATCTTGTAATAATAGTAGATGATGGAAGTAAAGATAGAACTTCTGATATATTAAAAAAATTCGATGGTTGTAAAAAATGTGTTATATTATCTCATAAAGCAAATTTAGGTAAAGGGGAAGCACTAAAAACTTCATTTCGATGGCTGAAATCAAATAAATATGCATTGTTGCTTAAAAACACAGCTATCGTATTGATAGATGCTGATGGTCAAATGCATCCTGATTATTTCATCAACATGATTGAACCAATTTTAACAAATAAGTATGATTTTGTCAAGTCTACTCGATTTCATCCTTCGCTAGACATTCATGTTATGCCTTTATTTCGCAGGATAGGGAATCGCATTTTAAGAATTCTCAATAAAATATCAACAGGAATTTGGAATATTACAGATCCTCAAAGTGGATATTTCGCGATGTCCGGTAATTCTCTCTCAACATTGGATTTTGAGCGTTTAGATTCAGGGTACTTTGTTGAAAACTCGATGTTGTATCTCTTAGGTTTAAACCGTAGTATTGTTTATGAGGTACCTGCACCTGCGATTTATGAGGAAGATTATGCATCTTCTATAAAATATAAATCTTTTATTCCACAAACTGCTGGAAAATTATTCTTAAATTGGTATAAAAGAATTGGCTTAACTTCATCTCAGAGCTTGTTACGTCTTATATCTTTTATTTGTTTAGTATTATTTTCATTCTATGGGGTTTATACTATAGTTTATTTAATTTCAGGCAGGTGGTCTCACCTATACTTTATTTTATTTTCAATATTATTTATATTTTCAATTATTTGTGATTATTTGGATTATGTACGTAGAATGTAATTATTTATGTATCAAAATCATAAATTCAAGTTAAATTTAACTTTGAAAGATAAGACATATTACCTTCTAGATCATTGAGAAATCAGCCACTTGAAGATTTTATTAATAACTGAATATTTTCCTCCAGATCAGGTAGGTGCAGCAACTAGAGTAAATGTTCTTGCCCATTCATTAAAAAGGAAACATCAAGTATGTATATTGACAAGTTCTCCGCATTATCCAGGAAGGAAGAGTAAAGTTCGATGGTATCATCCAGTATGTGTAGTTACTAATCAGGGTATAAAAATTGTACGGGTATGGATGCCAACATTCGATGTTACTTCATTTTTCGGTCGCGTTGTGAATTATCTATACTTTTCTTTTTTTTCTATTCTTTGGTTTCCTCTAATTGGGAGAAATGATCTTGTTTGGGGTACTTCACCCAATGTTTTTACATTTATACCTACTAAGATATACAGTAAATTATTCAAGGTTCCTTCTATTTTAAATATTGATGATTTATGGCCAACAGCACCAATTGAGCTAGGATTCATTAACAATAAGTCTATGCAAAATATATCAATAAAATTTGCTTTAGCTTCTATGTATGTTGTCAATGGAATCTCAACAATTTCTGAAAGTCTTACGCGACTAGTAAGGATATTACAGCCATTAATCCCAGTAGATACTGTATATGTAGGTATATCAAATGATCGTCTAAATCAACTAAAGCTAATAAATAATCTTGTTAAGGAAAATGATTCAGATAAAATTGTTTTTTTGTATTCTGGTATCCTTGGTCCAGCATATGATTTTGAGATTTTAATTGATGGATTTTGTAAATTTAGTGAACTTCATGAGAATGTAGAACTTATAATTCGAGGTAATGGACCTGAAATGAAATCTATTTTCACAAAACTAAAATCCGTAAATTGTCCTAAGATTAAGCTTTTAGTGGATTATTTAACAGAGAATGAATTAAATCACCTTCTTATGAGCTGTCATGTTATGATCTTACCATTAAAGGATAATTTAATCTCTAGAACTGCTATACCAACAAAATTAATTGAATATATGGCAACACAAAAGTTTATTCTTCATATCGGCAAAGGTCAGGCTAGAAGTATAGTAAATAGGTATGGTAATGGTATTTCTACTGGTTACAAAATAGACGAGATTGTGAACGCGATGAAAATTGCTTATTTAAACACGCCTAAGAATTTCAATAGTGATTTTATAGAGTTAAATTTTTCAGAGGATATTGTTCTCAAACAAGCAGAAGAGTTAATTAAGAAAGTAATGCAGAACTATATGAATTAAATACATAATTCGATATTAATTTGATCTTTTTATATAGTAGTTTTCAAGAAGCAATCCATCTAACATAGAATTGTTAAACGTATCTATAGCAATTTTTGGTGACCCAACAATTGGAAAACCGTGTAAATTAAATGAAGTATTCAAAACAGCAGAAACACCAGTCTGTTCCTTAAACTGAGTTATTAAATTTAAATAGCTTGTATTCCAAGCATTAACTGTTTGTGGTCTTGCAGTCATGTCAAAAGGATGACATGCAGCTATAATGTCATTTCCCAATGAAGTTGTTTGAAACGATTCAATCATATATCTTGCAGGTTTTGAATTAATAAAATAATCTTGAATATCTGTTTCTAAGATAGAAGGTGCAAAGGGCATCCAAAAATCACGTTGTTTTATAGCAAAATTTATTTTACGAATTACTCTTAGATCTCGTGGGTCTGCATTAATTGTACGATTACCAAGTGCTCGAGGTCCAAATTCCTCTTTTCCTTTAAATCTAGCAATAATTTTTCCATCAACTAATTCATTCGCAATGGTTGATGGAATGTCTTGTTCTTCAATATAAGTAAAGTGTAAATCTGGGTAATTTTTCAATTCATTCTCAATCATACTGTTTGAAAATTCTCTTCCCAAATATAATGATTCTATTGGTTCGAAAATTGGCTTAATTCCATCTCTATCACATAGAATTCGATAAACTTCCAAACAAGCACCAATTGGTGTTCCATTGTCATCTGCTACTGGATAGAAAAAAGGATCTGATACTTCAGATAATTCTCTAATAAGACTATTTGCTTTTACATTTAAAAAAGCACCCCCTGCACATGCAATACTATATATGCCTGTTTCTTTAATGCTGTTTTTTACCCATTTGACAACATTTTCTTCAAATACCTTTTGAGTAGCAGCCGCTAAATTATCAAAACGTTGTTCAACAAAGAGTTTACTGAATTTTTTTTGTAAATGATTACTATATGCACCACTATAATTTTTAAATTCTAATGGATTTTTAGGATTGATTCCAACTAGACTGTTGACATTATTGTAGCAATATTCTTCTCTTCCATAAGGTGCCATTCCCATTAATTTGTACTCGTGTTCCCATCGTTTAAGTCCAAGAAAACCGGTCATCTCACTATAAATATTATTTGCTATTGAATGATATGCAGTTGTGGATGCAATTCTTTTGATTCCATCTATATTCCCAATTGAAACCGTGGCTGATAGTCCATCTCCTGCACCATCTAAGGTTAGAATTAATTTATCTTCTGTCTGCCCATTAGGATGTTGATAAAGTGCACAAGCTGCATGTGCCTTATGATGTTCAATGAAGAAAATCTCTTTATCTGAGATATTCATAGATTTAAACAATTCTCTAAGTTCTGACATTTTTCTGTATTTATGTAATATTGAGATATATGCTTTGGTAACTTTTTTACCACTAAGATACCTAGCAAATCTTTTGTAGACTTTAATTAAGCTAGCATCCTCTTTTGATACTGGTGGTAGAGTTCTTACCAGTCCAACTATCGCTATTGCACTTGTATCTTCTGGATTAATATTTGTGATTTTATATACTTCCTTGATCGCATGAATTGGTACACCACTATAATTTTTTATATTAACAATTCTTTCTTCACTAACTGCAGCAACAATTCTTCCATTAACAGATAAAGCTGCACCAGCTCCATGTCCATCATGAATACCAAGAATTATTTTTTTCATGAAGTACCTATTAGTCTAGTATTTATATTTTCATCTGAATTTTACTGATTTTAATTAAACAATATTTCAAATATAAAAATAATTTATAAATTCTCCAAAATTATTATATTATGCAAATCGAATTTCTACTTTCATAAATAATTGATTTTCATGAGAAATTTTCATTTAAATTATATTATGATTTAATTTACTGTACCATTTTTATATTAATACCAACGTTTATTATTATTTTTGTTACTATTGAAATATGAATGATTTAACCAACAACAATTTACTACTATTATTTTTGTTATATTCTCTTACAAATGCAATTTCTTTACAATTTTTAAAAATTTCAACTGAATTTTCAAATTCTTTATTTCTATTCTTATTCATACTTGGTGTGGTATTTTCATTTCTTAGTAGAATTGTAACTGGAATTATATATAAACAAAAGAATAAATCATTAACAAATTTATTTGTACTGCAAATTTCAATTAGTTCGGTTGTTGTAATATTTTTTGATTTAATATTGAATAATTATAAATTTAGAATTTCTGAAATTATTGGGATAATATTTTTATTGTTCGCAGTAATTTTGTTAAAAGATAATAAGGTCTGATATTAAATGGTTTTGTTAATAACAGAATTGATTTTATTAGGCATAGTAGGTGTTTTAAAAGGATTTTCGAACATTTTATTGAGAATTTCAAGTAAAAGAATAAAAGAGTTGAATCAAGTCCTATTTGTAAAAAAACAATTAACAGATGGCTATCAAGTGGTGTCTTTAATTTTTGGATTATGTGCTTTAATTATTACTCCATATATCTTATTTATAACAGGAATACCTTTGATTATTTTTGATCTCCTGACCTTAACTGTTTTATTTATTGCTTTGTTTTTTTATACATATTTAAGAGAAAAATATCAAATACATTTTAAAGAACTGATCGGATTGTTATTTGCAATTCTCGGAATTATTATTATCGGATTTGTTTAATTATGACTTACAAGGATAAAAAAATTGGAGTAACAATTCCTGCATATAATGAAGAGAAATTAATAATCGATACTCTAATGTCAATTCCAAATTGGATTGATGTAATAGTCATAATTAATGATAAAAGTAAGGATAAGACTGGTCTTGTTGTTAAACAATTTTTACAAAATGACTTGATGAATGATGAACATAGAATTTTTCACCTAATAAACCATGAAGTTAATACTGGTGTAGGAGGAGCAATAATTTCAGGACATAAATTTTTACAATCAAAAAATTGTGATATATTTGTCGTTATGGCAGGAGATAATCAAATGGACCCAAATTTTCTTGATGACTTGCTTACACCTATATTAACTCTTAATTATGATTATGCAAAAGGAAATCGTTTTTTTGGTGAGGATTCATTACGAAATATGCCAGCATATAGAAAGTTTGGAAATTATATATTGTCATTTTTAAATAAATTTGGCACAGGTTATTGGTCTATTTTTGATCCTCAGAATGGATATACAGCTATAAAGAATGATACATTTAGTAAATTAAATAAAAATCGTTTAAATAAGAGATATAATTTTGAAAATTCAATTTTAGTAGAATTAAATGTAATTGGGGCTACTGTGGCAGATGTTTCAATTCCAGCAGTTTATGGGAGGGAACAATCAACTATCAATTTATTTTCATTTATTCCTAAAACAATATTAAATCAATTAAGATATTTCATATCTAGAAATATTCGAAAGAATTATTACATTAATTATAATCCTATTGGAACGTACTACTTATTTGGATTATTTTCACTTTTATTTTCATTTTTCTGGGCTATATGGATACTATTCCATAGATTTTCTCTTCAGGAAAATATCTCAAATGGGACTTATTTATTATTTTTTATTCCATTATTATTAGGATTTACTTCATTTCAATTTGCAATAACGCAAGAAATTAATGAAGAGAAAATGAATATTCTTCATAAAAAATTAGATGGGTTACTTAAGAAAAAATAAAAAATCAGAAAATTTAATGATTAGTTTAACAAAATACCTAGAACGACAATATAGAACATTAATATACCCTTTAATTAATATATCTCAAACCAAATTAATATTTTCAAGAATCTATTTATCCTCATAAATCTCTAGATATTTATTTTTCACATTTTGTTGATTTGTTTTACTTTCTAACCATGAATATGCATCTACAAGGTCTTTAGAATTTGGATAAGATTCGAAAACTTGGATGATTTTTTTTGCAGTTAAAAGATTGTTTTTTCCTACTAAGTTAATAGAATTAAAATTTCCCATATCTGAAGCCACCCCAACTGGGGTAGATATAATTGGTAATTTATTAAGAATTGCTTCTGCGATTGTTTGACCAAAATTTTCATAATCTGACAAATAAACGAATAAATCTGCATCTTGGTATTTTTTGCGTAAACTCTCACCTCTCAAGTATCCTGAAAATTTGATCGGTAATTTCTCAAATTTGACAATATTACGAATTTTTTCAAATTGAGGTGCAAAATTTCTAGTATTTACATTTTTACCAATATTTCCAACAATCAACCATTCATGTTTAAAATTTAACTTTAAAAGTAATTTTGAGATGTCTAAAATTCTATCAATTCTTCTGTTTTTACTCCATCTAGCAATTGTTATAAGTTTGGGAATGTGATCCTGAACTTTGGTATTTTTTTTCAAATTTGTAAAAGATGCCGGTTTAATTATTGGATAGATGACTTCCAATTTAGGTGTGAGTTTTGAATATTTATATAATTCCTTTTTTTCAAAATTAGATGATAATATGATTTTATCTGATCTATCCAATATTTTATTTTTATAAATCCCATCAAATAAGTAATACGGAGATCTCATCACATTTGGTATAAAATTAATATGCGAAAATAATTCTCCATGTGGAGAAAGTATCATTTTCTTCTGATTTTTTCTGGCTTCTCTCAAACCTTTAATGATGTTTCCATTTCGAAATCCATGAAGATGATAAATGTCAAAATTACTAAAATTAATTTTATCTGGATAGCTTGAAATTGTGAAACCCATAAATCTAAATTCTGATTTTACGCCAACAAAAGTTATATTATCTGAAATTTCAATTTGATATCTTTTTGAAGGATAGAGAATCAATGTTTGATAATCCATAAAATTCATTGATTTAGACAGATTTACGTATTGATTCTGAGGACCACTTGGGTTTGAGTCATTAAAATAGCTTACAAATCTTAAAATTTTCATTTATTTTATATTTGAGTCAATTTACGAATATAATAAACTACTCAATAACTTTTGATAATTTGATAATATTAAAAAATAAATATTTTAAATATCTTCATAAAAAATTACTAAAATTGATTCGCAAAATAATCATTCATATTAGTTTCAATAAAATTATCTAATTATGAATAAATTGTTGATATTCATGAGTATCACGTCTAGTTTATTTTTTACCTCAATAATATTTCTAATTTCAAAATTTTCTATTCTAGTAGGGAGCTTTATTCTTTATCCTTTTTTTATTTTTGAATTTTTATTCTTAGCATATCCAATTGCAAATAGGTATCTTGTAAATTTAAAACTTAGTTTTTTCGGTCATATTTCCTTAACGTTAATAATTGGATATTGTGTTGAAATTTTACACTCTATTTTGGTAATGGTAATAATTCATTTTTTAATAATTGTTCCAACGATATTTTATTACCAATTAGTTTGGTTTAGTACTTTTTTTCTTTTGGAGTTGTTATTTATAGGTGTATTAAATGCACCTTTTAACTTCAATGTATTAAAAAAAGTAAATTTTAAAATAATAAAAGCTAGAATTAATTTATTCAATTTTTTTGGATTGATTTTAATTTGCTTTAATCTATTGTATTATTTAATATCACTTCATCAACATAGCATCTGGATGGATCGATTTAGTGGACCTGTACTAAACCTTAACAAAATTATCACTACTAATGGTAGTTTTGTTATTAACCCTTACTCAATTACAACAATTACGCAAACTGGTTTATTTGCTCTTGGTGTCAACCAATTATCAATATTTTTTGGAGCTAGTATAGTCGCGAGTAGTGGTATTCTAATCAACAATCTAGAATATACAGAAATTATCATGCTACCTTTTTTTGGTAATATTATATTTCCTGCGATCATATATGAAATTGGAATTCAAATAGGTGATCGTTTCTGCATTTCAAGAGAATATTTCAAAGATAAATCTTTATTTTCCATTGGTTTGATATCTTTTATTGGAAGTCCCTTACATCTACTTAGTATAAATCCTAATGTTGGGGGTACAATATTTTTTGGTAATATTGGCTTTATTTTGCTATCAACTTTAATTCTACTTAATTTGCTTGATCTAAGGGATAATTACTTACCCATCACTTTATTAATTTTAATTGGAAGTATTCTAAGTTACCGGACAACTGGATTTATGACATTCATATTTTATACTATATTAAATGGGGTCTGGTTATATCGAATTAATTATAATGATACTACCAAATTCTTAAATATCAAGAATTCATTTAACATAAAAACTTTAAAATTTCTTCTTGTAAATATGTCTATTAATATTTTATATGGTATCTATTTGATTATTTTTTATAAAAATTTAATTCCTTCCTTTATTATTGTACACATAAAAATTCCAATTGAGTGGTTTATTATCTTTGTTTTTATTATTATCGGTGTTACAAGCCCCTTTTTTCTTATATTAAGTCTGAAATTTTTTCAACCAATTTATTCAAAATTATTTTCAATAATTTTTAAGGATAGTTCTATCAAAATTTTGATATCCTTGTTTTCTATATTATTAATCCTTTCTGAATTTTATAAGAATGTTCCAAAAATACCTGAATATAATCCAATTTATACTGATTTTTCAATTTTTGGTTTATTGAAACGAATTGAGCTGATTATTTTGGTGATACCACTAGTTTTAGAATTAAATCGCTATTACTCAAAATTGGATCTCGACAAAAATGAAGAATTCCTAATACCCTCTCACTTTGTTGTGATTGTTTTTATATTTTTGCTATTCACCTTTTACTCTTTTGGTGGATGGATATATGTTGTTTTACGATTATTATCTTATTTTTACCCTTTATTTATTGGGATTAGTAGCATAATTTATCTATCAAAAACAGGTATAAATAATAATTTCCCGAAATATAAGAAATATATCTCTAGTTTGTGCTTGGTTTTTCTTGTTTCGATTACATTAATGACAACCAATACATACTTAGATGATCCTATAAATTATGGTGGAGTTAGCAATGAAGAAGTAGCTGAACTAAATTACATTATAGAAATAATTGGAAATATGTCCTACTTTAGTGATGTAAGGATTGCAAATGCATATTTTGCATTGAGTAATAATGAGCTGGGATTTTATTATGGTAGTGATTTAGAACTTTTTGTCAATTTTTGGTATGGTACCAATTCTTCCATAGCATGGAATCTCATGATATATTATGATTTTTTAATAATTTCATCTAATTTTATGAAGTACGGGTTATATTCCTATGATTATTATCATAGACCTTTAAACATAAATGAATTCACCAAATTTTTTGATTCAGAAATTTTTACTATCGAATTTTCAGGTGATTTTATTACACTAATTAGAATTTAAAAATTTTTGGATTAAATCTGACATTAGATTTGGTCAATGTCAAAATTAATTATATGGGTTTTTTCCTTTGAAATATAATGAAAAAAATTGTTAATATTACAAAGGCTATCTTAACATTTCCTTTGAATCTAGTTGGAGCGTCCATAAAAAATATTGATGGACCAATTGGGGATAGACTACGTTGGTACTATTGGCGATTAAACGGGGCTAAATTAAGTTGGAATGTTAGAATTGATACAAATGTTTCAATTGTTAATCCCAAATACTTGGTTGTTGGAAGCAATACTTGGATTGACAAAAATGTTGTATTAATCTTAGGTCCTCCAAATCTAAAAAGAGTCCATAAAATATTATCAAACAAAATTAGTTTTGGATCTTTAATAATACAAGATAATTGTCATATTTCAACAAATGTATTAATTCAAGCTCATGGTGGTGTGTTTGTTGGTGAATCATCAGGTATTGCTTCAAATTCTTGCATATATAGCTTATCTCATCATTATCGAAATTTAGACGATTCAGACAATAAATATAACTATAAATACTCTCCAATGGTTTTGAATGAACAACAATATTTGGTCATTGGTTCTGTAATATTAAATAAAAACTGTGGAATTGGAGTAGGTTGTTCTATAATGCCTGGTGTAGAAATTGGAGAAAATTCCTGGATTACTATTAATTCGTATGTCATTAAAAATGTTCCCTCCAATACAATTGCCAGTGGTAGTCCAATTAATATATTGAAGGCTCGTTAAATAAATAGAAATTTTATTCTCTCTGTATTGAATATTATATTGAATACAAAGATTGCAATATAAATTAGCACGAAAATGTTATTTTGAAACATAATTAATAATACTATTGGAATTATTGGGAGTGATGAGATGAATATTGTTTTGATTAAAAATAAGAAATTTCTATAAATATTTAACCAAGACAAAATTAATAAAATTGAACAAATATATAAAGCGAATATTAGACCATTGATTTTAAAATATTTAAGTAAATAAAATGATAATAAAATTTGAAGAATGACAATTGGTAAATGAACTCCGACAAATCCCTTTTTTAATTCATTTGTACCAAAATTATAAGAAGAAATTCCTCTTACATTACTCCTTAGTGTTTGAATAATCATCAAGTGTAAAGCTATTGTTATCGCTCCTTGATATTTATTTCCATAAATATAAAGTACAATTTGGGGAAAGATAAAATATGAAAATAAAATAAATAGACTGGAAATCATATTATTAATTAATATGGTCAATTCTAGTTTATTGTGAACTTCATTAAAGGATAAATTAGTTTTACTAAATCTTTGGTTCAAGACATTTTGAGTCCCAAGTGGTAAAAATAAAATACTTGAACTTATTAAAATTGCAAAGAAATAGTTTCCAATCTGATCAATATCCAAAAAGTAGATAATTAGATAAGAATCAATTTTAGAAAATATAAATGAAAATAACATTAATAGAAACATCCATGAACTAACTGAATCAGGTTTAAAACAATTATTGAATGATATTTTAGAATTTTCATTTCGATTATAATATTGCAGTAATGATTTAATCCAATAACTAGTAAAAGGAATTGATATTATTATAATTGAGTATAAAATACCGATATACCCTTTTGTAATTACAAAATATATCATTAC
>JAOUKW010000215.1 GCA_029882335.1 Candidatus Heimdallarchaeota archaeon
TCCTTTAGCTGCCCATTGCTCAACAAAGGTCTTACCGACTGGTGCTGAGAATAAATGCAAAACGGCATCAATATCATTATTTGAAGCAATTGCATCAAGAGCTGATGAAATGTCAGAACCACTGGCTGCTTGATTGATCGGGGCCATTGTTGTCATATCAACACTAATAGCACCACTGGATAATGCTTCTAAATAATATTTAATTCCACCTCCTAATGCTACAGTCCAAGTTGCGTCTTCTCTAACGACAACAACATTTGATACTTCATGGTTTGGAAGTAAATGAGTTAAATATAAATTAACTACACCTAATGCTAATTGGCTACCATTTGTAGGACCTACTCTCCAATAGTATGGCGTCCAAATTGGTGCTGTACTTCCAACACCAAGGAATGGCATTCCTGCACCATGTGTTTTAGGCATGATATTTCCTACAACAACCTCTGTTCTGAATCCACCAATAGTTGCAACTACTTGATGTGTATTTATGAGTGTATCCATACTAGAATCTGCAACACCACCATTGGGGAGTCCATCACTTCCACTTGTTGTTTCTACAAATAATTCTAAATCATATACTGTAGAATCAACAGTAACACCACCATTTGCATTAATTTCATCAACAGCAAGTTCTACACCTTTCTTCATGTCTTCTCCTGGTGTAATAGCAAGTGGACCTAGAGCTCCAATTTTTATAGTTGGTCTAGCCTGTGCTTGTACATCCGGTACAATAAATATACCCATGGAAAAAACAAGAATAAGTGATATAATTAGTTTCGTATTTCTTGTTTTCATTTTTAATCACCAAAATTTGGTTATAAGCACACAATCCATAATTCTTATTAATTTAAGTTTTTCCTCAATAGGGAATTTTGTTGTAATAATTCTTAATGAAAATCATTATAATCGTAGTTTTTTTCTATTTAAAAATTATAATGATATCAAGTTGTTTAATTTTTGTTATTTTTCTTGATAGTTCTAATAATTTATATTGAAATTTGATGATTTATTAAACTGACTCACAGATATAATTGCAATTAATTATGATTATTTGATAATTCCTTTCTTTCTGGCTTTTTCATATTCAATATCTCTTAATGCTCTTCTCATTGTTTTGCCTACTGCAGTTTTTGGTAATTCATGTAAAAATTCAATATATCTTGGTACCTTATATTTAGCCAATCGAGATTTACAAAATTCAATTAACTCTCTATCTGAAGCAGTTTCTCCGTCTTTTAATACTACAAACGCTTTTGCAGTTTCACCACGTATTTTATGAGGTACACCAACAACTGCAGCTTCTGCAACAGCTGGGTGTTCAAATAGTACTTCTTCTAACTCTCTTGGATAGATTTTCATACCACTTGCATTAATCATATCTTTCTTTCTATCAGTAATGGTAAAATAACCATCTTCATCAATTACTGCGATATCTCCAGTTAAAAAGAAACCTTGAGAATTCATAACTTTTTCTGTTGCCTCTTGTCTTTTCCAATATCCTTTCATTACCTGAGGTCCTTTGATACCTAGTTCTCCTTCCTCTCCCAGTGGTAATTCTTTTTCTTTATCATCTGGATCAAATATTTTAGCCATTGTGTCTGGTAAGGGTAATCCAATTGTACCAGGTTTCTTCATTCCATCCAGTGCAATCGGATTGCAATGAGTAATCGGTGATGTTTCTGTCAAACCATATCCTTCAACAACATTTGCTCCTGTTAACTCTTCAAAATTTTTCATGATTTCTACGGGTAAAGGCGCAGAACCTGATATACATGCCTTTATACTCGTTAAGTCGTAATCTTTGATTTTTGGATGATATAATAATCCCAAATAAAGAGTAGGGACTCCATGAAAGATCGTAGGTTTATGCTTAATCATGGTTTCTAGTAAATCTTGAAACATAGGTCTACCTGCTTTTGCATCTGGTGTAAGAATTACAGTGGACGCTAGAGAAACCGCTGATAACATACCAACTGATAAGCCATAAACATGGAATAATGGTATTACCATAAGATATCTTTCTCCACCCATGACTGGTTCTGGTTTTATCCAATAACGTAGGACTAAAGTATTAGAAATTAAATTTCTATGGGTAAGCATTGCTCCTTTTGAAACACCGGTAGTTCCACCTGTATATTGAACTAATGCTAAGTCATTGTGGGGATCAATATCCAAATCTGGTAAATCTATTTCTACATTCTCAAGAAGAAACTTATCAAATTTAATATCTCCATCACTAATTTTTCGACTAAATGGTATTTTGAAAAATAATCTTCCTAATAGAACTTTGGAAAAACTCATCTCATTACTTACTCTAGCAACAATTACATGTTTTACATTAGTTTCTTCTCTTACTTGATTTAACCTTTGATACATTGCATAATCTAAACAAATGACTACTTCAATTCCTGCATCATTTAATTGATGTTTTAATTCATGTTCTTTGTATTGTGGATTGAATGGAACTACACTTGCTCCTAGTCTTTGAATTGCAAAAAAAGAAATCATAAATTGAGGAATGTTAGGTAAGTAGATCGCTACTCTATCACCTTTTTTAACACCAAGTTTATGTAATCCTGTTGCTAATCTTAACACGGAATTATAGAATTCTTTGTATGATGTTTTTTTATCAAAAAAAATCATTGCAGTGTTATCAGGATAGTTTTCATATGCTTGTTGAAGATAATCAAATAAATTTATGTTGGGATAATCAATAAACTCAGGTACTCCTTCTGGATAACTATTAAGCCATGGTTTGTCATTTGATTGAGTATGCTCATGATGTGTTGTAGGACTATCAGTACTTGCCATATTTGAAATTTTGAATGGATGAATAAATAGTATCCGATTTTAGTAAAGATTCATTCTACTTGAATTGATTTTAAATGGTTATCTTTATCTGAATCTATTTTTTCATATAGTAGTTACTAAATGCAATATTTCGTATCATAACTTTGGTAATTAGAGTCTGTATTTACTAGTTGTAATTAATATATTTTATGATGCTAATATTAAATTCGATAAACTCTCCGTAATTTAGACAAAATTAGAAAATTGTTATATACATGATATTTAAAATCAATTTATGCAAGATTTTGAGTCAATTATCCCAGATGAATTATGGGAACGTCTGATCTCATTAACAAATGATAAAACATCCTATAATCAAACTTCACTTATATATATTAAGGATTTAATGAAATTAACTGAAAAAATAATGATTAGGAAAACCAATTTACTAATAGATCATGGTTCAAATGAGACCATTGACTCTTTATTTATAGATCGAGACGGATTAATTGAGAGATTGTTTGAAATGTCAAATTTTCATCCCAATAATATTGATAAATACCATACATTTGTAGAGCTAGCACTTTATATATTATATAACCTCCCAATAGAATACAGTTAATATTTTACAAACTCCTGGATAAAGTTATATTCTACAACTTGGTAATATTTGATAATTATACCTCGGTATTAATTAATTAATAAATTAAATGAGAATACCAATTAATGCAGTCAACATGACAAATAAGACTCGTAGGGAAAATATTTTTTGATAATTTACATCGTCATAATTTGTTTTGATAAAGAATAAAGTAAATAAAGTAATAATCACTGAAATAATTTTAATTGTAATATATTTTGGAATTTCATAATTTAGTCTAAGAATACCTGTAGGAATAAGGATAAAAAGGCTAAAATATTCAAGTTTCAAGAGAATGGAAAATAATTTTTTAGCAAAAGTTGTATCTTCATCATTAAAATAGAAATTAGGTAATAATAGATTAATACCAAGAGATATGGCTAATACTAAAAATCCAATTCTGTGTAAAAAAATTATCCAGAAAATAATTGTAATATCCTCCTATTTTGATCTGGTAGAGCACTAAAAGATGTGTAAAAATAAATCCGCAAATATATGCAAAAACACCATAATCAATCCAATCATAATGAAAATGATTGCATATTGTTGAAAATCAGCAATAGATTTTAGTTTTTCTTCTATTTCTTCTTTTTCTCTTACAGAAAGCCAAATTCCTTCTTCATTTTCTAAATCATTTATTTTACTCATAATATTACCTCTATTGAATTATTAAAATCAAATTTCATTTTATGTGTTCACCAACTGTGAATCCTAAGTGTATCATGATAAAGATATCAACTAATATTATTGAATACAAAAGTACCTTTCTCATGAATAGAACGGAATTAATACGATCTAAAAATTTATCTTTGGTATTCATATTTAACTCCAGTGTAGGTAGGGATCAAGAACCATGTGTAGGAATAACATAATGAATAACATAAATGTCCAAATAACAATTGATTTTTGCTTAATAATTGCAGTATCAAGATTGTGATTGATAATATTTTCCTGCATACCTATATTTGCTTCAGAGTATTTGTATTTTAAAACTTTGATTGAATTTACTTAAATTTATTCAGTTTAATATAACTAGTTATATTGTTTATATATTATTATTTTTTTGTTTATTTTTCTAATATGAAATTTTTAGTTATTATTGTATTTATTATTAATGTGTTATTAATTGTCTCCAGTCACTGTGAATTGCAACGATAAGTACAACTGCACAAATTAATGGAATAATGACCGCTCCAATGATGATTTCTTTGGGATTTTTCTCATATTTGACATGCATAAATATGGCAAATACAACAGCTGCTTTGGCAACTGCAAAAGTCATTAAAACAATTGTAGTAACTGTACCTGAATCCATTATTACTCCGTAGACAACTTCAACTATTGTTAAAACTGCCAAAGCAATTAAAGCGTTCAGGTATGGTGATTTATGATGTTCTTCGTGTGTTTCTGTTGTTTTTTGTTCACTCATGATATTCACCTCAAATCAAATAAATTATAGTAAAGAGTAATATCCAAACTAAATCGACAAAATGCCAGTATAATCCGATAAACTCAACATATTCATGATTCTCTTTACTATAACCACCATTACGAGCCCTTAAATAGACAAATATTAATAATAATACTCCTATTGTTACATGTGCTCCATGAAAACCAGTTTGTAGATAGAAGGCAGAAGCGAATGATGGGTGATGCTCACTAAATCCTTCTTTAGCGAGTTCTACATATTCATATGCTTGGATACCTACAAAAGTTGCTCCAAATCCAATTGTTAGAAGTAGGAATTTCTTTAATCCTGCTTGATCTCCTGCTTTTATAGATTCAAGAGCTTTTGCCATGGTAAAACTTGATATTATTAAGAAGAATGTATTTACGGCAGTTAGGGTCACATTTAATGCATCGTCTGGATTTGGCCAGACTCCATCTGCTGAATTCCATCTCATTGCTAATCCAACTCCAATTAGAATTCCAAAGAAAACAACTTCCGATCCAAGAAATGCCCATATTTCGTAATTTCTATTCGTCTTATATTTATCAACTGGATTTATTTTACCGATATCTAATTTACTAAGCTTCATGAAGGTGATGACCACAAACACTAAGAATAAGCCTAAAAATACATAAAGACCAAGCATACCTGCTAAATTCTTTAATAATCCATCATCAAAGGGTGATCTTTCTACATATGCTAAAATTCCAAAGAATGGTAATGACAGAGCAAATCCAGTTAATGGAGCCCACATAAATGGTGTATGATCTGCATGCAATTCCTCTCCATGTTCTTCTTTAACATACTCACTGAAAGGTTTGGGATAGTTATATCCACCATATTCTTCACCTAATCCAAAAGGATCATCTAAATTATCAAGTTTTGGATTTTTTAAACCAAGGAATATTGCAAAAATGAAAGCAATAAAAGATATTCCCATGAGGACTGCACCAACAGTTGCAATTCTATGCCATAATACAAGGGTTGGATCATTTGGATACAAGAAATATCTTCTTGGCATTGACTCTAGACCGAGTACTCCAAAAGCAGTAAATGCAACTAAAGATCCAATTGACCATGCCCAAAAGTGAATTGCTGCAGCAGCCTTATTATACATTTTACCAGTCATTTCTGGATACCAATTATAGATGGCTGCAAACATGGCTACTAAAGTACCTGATGCAACAACAAAATGGAAATGACTAACTACCCAGTAAGTATCATGTAAAACTAAATCTAAAACAACAATATTGATATATACTCCAGTTATACCACCAAATGTAAATAATACAATGAAAGAAAGGGTAAATAGCATTGGTGCTTCAAATTTGATTTTACCACCCCATAGAGTTGTAAGCCAGTTGAATACTTTAATTCCTGAGGGTACTGCAATCACAAATGTCATAGTTGTAAAAGCTATTCGCACCATGGGATCGATACCAGTGGTATACATGTGATGTGCCCATACTAGGAAACTTAATGTTGCCAATCCGATCATAGCAGCTACCATACCATTATATCCAAATATTTTATTTCTAGAAAATTTGGAAATAATATGAGAAATCAAACCAAAAGCAGGTAGTACAAGTACATAAACTTCTGGATGTGCAAAGAACCAGAATAAATGTTGATACATAACAGGTGATCCTAACATTTTATCATCGACATTGTAATAAAAATTTGTTCCAAATTCAGCATCAAAGACAATAAGTATCAATGCTATTACAATTGAAGGTGTCGATAAAATTAATAAAATAGAGGTCAGAAATGTTCCCCAAACAAATAAATCTAAATCTTTCCATTTTAAATATGGTGCTCTTCCTTTCCAAATTGTCATAAAGTAATTTAAAGAACTTATAGTTCCTGAAATTCCGATTATAACTAGTGATAAAATCCATGTTGAAGTTGTAGATAATGTTACACTCAATGGAGGATATGCAGTCCATGATCCATTGAAACCAGAACCCCAAAATAGAAATGATGCCATTGGTAACATCCAAAAGGCAATGTTATTCCATTTTGGCCAGTACATATCATCGTTTAAACTAGCAGTCATCCTTGGTAACAGATAATTTGCAAATGCACCTCCAAATTGTACTATAACTAAAAAGATCATACCAGATCCATGGAGTGAAAATGCAGTATTGTAATCTGAAGCAACTGA
>JAOUKW010000611.1 GCA_029882335.1 Candidatus Heimdallarchaeota archaeon
TGTAGCAGAGGCACTTTCTCTTAAGATGATGGTAAAAACTCCTTCTGGATTTAAAGATGATTCATTAGCAAGACCTGTAATCGAAGTTAGAAATTTTATAGATGGGGTAGCATTATTTGAAATCTTCTCATTTGGGGAGCAAGTAGTTGTAATACCTCTAAAAAATAAAAGTGAAAATAGAAATTCTAGAAAACCAAAAAAAAATAAAAAAAAAGATTTAAGTAGTAATATTATCAAATATTTAGAATACAGCTTGAATTTGAATGATATTGATAATTTATATATCGAAAGAACAGGAACCTCTTCCTACACGATTTATACAGATCTAGAATTATTAGAATATTTAGAGAATAATAATCACATCATCCTAGAAATTGAAGATGAATATGAAGTTTTCATAAAGGTGATATCTAACAATAATAATGCTTCAGAAATACAAATCATAGAAGATAAGCACCATCTAATACTAAATATTGGAAAATTATATAGAAATGCTACTGTCCAAATAAAGATAGGTCCTCAGATCATAATGGAAGCAATTGCTGATACTAATGGATATATTAAATTGGCGAGAAATAAAGCAATTACAAAAAGACTTGAGAGATTCATAGATACTGCAGATAGTCCATTAACCGTACAACGAATTTAATTTTGAAACTTGACCTCATCAATTCCCTTATCGGAGCTAACAAAGACTGTGCAATTATTGAGTACATCACCATAAAATAAACCAGTCTCAATTACTCCAGGAATAGATTTTAGTAGACTGTCCAATTCCTGCATATCAAGTAGTGGATTCTTAAGATATACCTCAAATATTAAGTTTGAATTGTCTGTGATGTATGGAGTTTGATTATCGTTTTTCTTCAGTTTTATATCTTTAATTAAATGTAGATTCTTTAATTTATTATAAACCGCCTTTCTTGCAAACGGTAATATTTCAATAGGAATCCGGTCATTAATTTGATTAACAATTTTTGAATCATCAACTGTTAGAAAAATTTGTGAAGCATTAGACCATAATATCTTCTCCCTGAATAATGCCCCACCATACCCTTTGATTAATTGTTTTCTGCCAAAGTCAACATAATCAGCACCATCAATTAAAAGGAAGGGATTACCTATAACTGAATCTAAAATTATTTCTTCTAAATTACATTCAGCTAATTTTACAGTTGTACTTGTTGAACCTGAAAGATATCTCGTTGGATTCATAGGGTTTAGTTGATCAATTATTGTATTAACTGTAGTACCACTACCAAATGCAATTATAGGAATATTCGAGATAAGTTTATCTCGAATATAAGTTGCTAATTTTATTTTTTTTTCTTGTTGTAATTTATGGTTTTTCATCTTCTGAAATCAATTTCTTTAATCTTGCTAATTCTCTAAGCATATCCATACGTAGCGCAGCAATTGAAGTTCTCTTTGCAAAAACTTTTTCTTCATCTTCTGCATTGGAGAATTTTATAGGTTGAGCTGCGGATATTGGATCAGGTGCTGCACTTGAAGGAGGAGCTGCACGAGGAGTAATTGCTGTTGGTGCACTTGGTGGAGCAGGTGCAACTGGTGTAGCCGTACTTGGAGGGGCAGGGGCAACTGGAGTTGGTGCTTTGGGTGGTGCAGGTGCAACAGGTGTAGATGTACTTGGAGGAGCAGGTGCAATTGGTGTAGTTGTACTTGGAGGGGCAGGGGCAACTGGAGTTGGTGCTTTAGGAGGAGCAGGTGCAATTGGTGTAGTTGTACTTGGAGGGGCAGGG
>JAOUKW010000612.1 GCA_029882335.1 Candidatus Heimdallarchaeota archaeon
ACAAATTAATAAATTTGTATTTAGGACTTTTTCTAGCGATTTCAACTAGATATCTCATATTTTGAGGTAAAATTTTTTTTAGATAATGTCTATTTAAAAAACCAATTCTTCCTCTTCTGTTTGGATTAAAACAAATTAATGATGTCTGAGTTAGTAATTTTTTGGAAAGAAGAATTTCGTCTTCATTTTTACATAATCTAATATGTGAGAAATTCCCTAGTATTTCATTGATATTTTTAAATTTTTTATTAATTACTTGAAATTTCTCATCTATTTCATTTAAGTAATTTGTGCATGTGAAAAAAGGAATATATGATTCATCTCTAAAAGTAACGGGACAAAGATCATGTTTATACACTTGAAATGCAGTATGTTTCCATAAATCCCCATTATTAAACTCATCAAATAAGTATTCAAGATTACAAGAATCATGATAATAGCCGAAATGATTTTCATTCATGTAAATTATTGCAAGTATTATTTAATTACTCGGAAATTTCATACTAAATTAATTTACCAATTTACCAACTGTTATATCTAAATATCTTTTACTTTCTTATGAAAAAATAATGCAAGTCTTACCATTTGACAAACAATTAAATATTGATAATTTGAGTGCTTGTTTTAATAATGTCACAAACTCTTACAAGTTTTTTTGGTTTTTATCAATATTAGATGATCTAAGGACAAAGAAAGAAAGTAAATACATCTTTGTTGATCATCTTTGTCACCAAATGGTAGTTAATGCTTGGGTACCTCATTATGTTTTTAAATTGAATTTAGGGACTTCTGATGGGTTTAAACTTATATTTGAAAATATAAATGTGAATAATTTACCCAAAAATTCAAGAGAAATTTCAAAAATCGTTCTCAATGAATATAAAGAAAATGAAATCTTAAATAAGAAAGTCAACAACTTAGGTAGATATGTACCATATAGATTCTTAAGACCGTTTTTCCCAACAGAATTAAAAGGATTACCAGATCATAAAATTAATGATAAGATAAAAGAACTTTCAAATAATAATGTTGACGAGAATATTAATTTGCCATTATATAAAATTATCAAACATGGAGATGATTTGAAAATCGAAATTCATCAACAATGGAAAACCTATTTATTAAGGAATTTGAAAATACTTTACAATTTTATACAATATAATTTAATAATCTACTTATCTAGATTAAATCCGAATGTACCAAATATAAGTCAAAAATTTGAACTACCACAAAAAAGATACTTAAATCAAGCTAAAAGATATTGGAAGATAGCACTTTCTGAAATAGAAAATCCAATTTGTATTTATTCAAGTAAATCATTAAAGTATGAAAAGCAGTCACTAGATCATTTTCTCCCGTGGAGGTATGTAGCGCATGATTTAATTTGGAATATTATACCTACATTAAAATCAATTAATTCATCAAAATATGACAGACTACCAAATTTAAATAAATATTTATCTAAATTTATACAAATTCAATTTGATAGTTTTAAAATAGTTTCATCAAAAGGGAATGAGAAATTAATAGAAGACTATATTCTTCTTTTTAATGAATTATCACCTCAGGAATTAATGAATATTGATTTCAAAGAATTTTCTATAAAATTACAAAATACCCTGCAACCTCAAGCTCAAATAGCTGTAAATTTAGGTTTTGAGAGTAATTGGGAATATCATTAATCCGATTACAATATTTTTTTTGTGTCCCGCGTTCTTGCTACACTCCTTTTTTTTTTTAATTTAAACAATTTA
>JAOUKW010000614.1 GCA_029882335.1 Candidatus Heimdallarchaeota archaeon
CAGATCCGTTAAATATCACCTATCACGACAGTTGCTATTTAGGACGTCATAACGAGATTTACGATTCACCAAGACAAATTCTATCACAATTCAGTGGAGTAACCTTTGTAGAAATGGAAATGAACAAAGATAAGGGTCTTTGTTGTGGAGCAGGAGGTGGAAGAAACTGGTTTGAACTCAAAGGTGGCAGTGATATTAATAAACACAGAGTAAAGATGGCTGAAAACACAGGAATGGAAAAAATCGGTGTTTCGTGTCCATTCTGTACCATCATGCTTGAAGATGGTGTTAAAAACATGAATTCACAATTAGAAGTTATTGACCTCATGGAAATTGTATCCTCTCGTTTAGATTAATTCGATTTATTAATTTGAAGTAAGAAATAAAGATTAAATATTATAAACGAAATAATTTGAAAAATTACTATTCAATATCAAATACATTTGAAATTTTTAACTTAATTACTTGTCGAGGATTTAAATCAATTAATCCCTTGGATTCAAGTAGTAATAAAAATTGTTTATCTATATCATGAATACACATATCAATGAGATCCTTAAGTTTGATGTCAGGAAATAGATCTATGACATAATTCATATATTCAACATCAACACCATGAATTGTTGCATTTATAATTTCTTTAAGCGTTGCATCCTCAAATAAACCCTTGATATGTTGAATCATTTCAATACTAACATTATGAATCGCTAGGTTTCTAATCAATTTTGGACTTAAGTTATCGAAACTAAATTCGTATAGATTTTTAATGTAATTAACATCAACATTATGGATTCTAAACTCACGAATTTCTTTCAATGTCATCCCATCAAAACCCAAATCAAGAAGCTCTCGAATATATTCAACAGTTACATTGTGTGAACTGAGATTAATTATTTCATTTGCAGTAAGTTCATTAAATCCATAATCCTGTAATTGTCTGATATATTCAGGTGTTACATTATGATTATGAAAACTAATTATACGATTGATAGAAAAATCACCGAATCCAATTTCCTTTAATTGTAGAATATAATCTGGTTGTACATCATGATTTTCTAATTTTATTAAATCGCGAATTGTTAATTCTTCACCAAATATTTCATTATATTCCCCAATTCTAGAAAAATTAGAACCGGATATTGCCAATCTTTGAATCTCTCTTAAGGATGCATCTTTAAAATAAGATCTCACCTTCTGAATAAAATTGCTTGTTATATTATGAATTCTTAGATCTACTAGAATATTTGGTGTTAATTCTTCTTCACCACACTCGAGTAGACTGTTGATAAACCCCAATGTAACATCGTGTATACGCATTTTAACCAGAATATTTGGTCTTAAATCATCAAAACCAAATTTTTGCATTTCAGCAATAAAATCAGGAGTAACATCATGAATTTTCATTTTGACAAGTATATTAAATTCCAGATTGTTATAACCAACAGTTTTCAAATACTGAATAAATTCAAGATCCAAACGATGTATCACCGCTTTTACCAATTCAGCATCATCTAAATCATCATAACCTAAAGACTTCAAACCATCTACATAGTCTTCTTTAATATGCTTAAGTATCAGTTCCTTGATCATTGATAGGGTTACAAGCTGACTATCATCATCCTCGTAATTCTTTAACTCAATATAGAATTCTGGTTTGACAAAAGATGCTATCTTATCAATCCAATCTATCCAAGAATTATTTGAATATCTATTGACCTTAAAAAAATCTTCATCCAGCACTCTAAGTGCTT
>JAOUKW010000613.1 GCA_029882335.1 Candidatus Heimdallarchaeota archaeon
AAGTTTGATTTCTCAAAAAATTGATTCTACTTCAGGTTTATGCTAGTTTTTATTGAATTATTTTAGCAACAGTGTATTCTGTGTTGTAGAAGAACCATGATTACTATGGGATTGGTAGTTCCATTATCCCTAGAGCTTGATTTACATGGGATCTTTTGACTTATTAGTTTCTTGGTGAAGATAATTGATTATACTTCCACTCCAGATTATTTATCTAAGGTGAAAAGGTCACATGAAATTTGCCATTTACAAACACCCTCAATGTATAATAAAATTACATAACAATGAAGATAAATAGATATCTATTTAAATTATTATTTGTATAATAAATTAGAAATCCATGTTTAGGATCAATATAACTAATTTACCGAGTATTTATTGGTAGTTAGTGCATATTGAGACATGGAGTTTTTATTTTTTAGTTTTCTTAAATCTTCACAAAGTTTAGATTCCATGTTTTCATGGTTCTCTACAAAAATTTGTGAACAAAATGGAATTAACAAAAGGAGATGTAAATTATCTTAAAAATGCGTTTTACGTTAGTAAAGTAAATTGGAACTCGATAACTTTGCCAAGTATTGTTGTGATTTGGCTTAATGTCGGTATGTCATTATCTCAGATATTATTCTTGCAAGGGCTTTTTGTGCTATTATTAATAATTCTAGAATTTCCTTCTGGAGTAATGGCTGATCGATTTACAAGAAAGAGTATGGTAATATTTGCATTCATATTCATGACATTTGGGGTGTTTTCATATGGTAGAGCAGGTAACTTTATTGAATTCTTTATTGCAGAATCTTTTTTTGCGGTGGGATTTGCAACATTATCGGGAACAGATTCAGCCCTAGTTTGGGATGGATTTAAATCAATTAATCAAGAAGATAAGGCAAAAAGTGTACTAGCAAAAGGAAATACAATTTTGATGGGATCTGCTGTTATATTATTATTGATTGGTGGAATTCTGATGACCTATTCATTGATATTCCCTTTCTATGTCTCAATATTAGGAAATTTAAATCAAATATTTCTCTATTCGAAAATTAAGGAACCACCTAGGCAAAAAATGGGAAAGACAAGTCATATTTATCGAGATAGTCTCACATTACTGAAAAAATCCTCAATGTGGATAATAATTTTCATAAGTGCAATTAACAGTCTTGTTTTAAGAGTTGTCTTTTGGGCTTATTTGCCAAAATTAAAGTTATTACAGGTAGATGAAATTTGGTTTGGAGTAGTCCTTTCTGGTGCAAATTTAATTGCGATGTTGATGTCAATCTATTATCACAAAAATACCAATCCTTCAAATCGGATCACTGGTTTTATCATGATATTATGTACAATAGGAGTATTACTCTTTGCTCTTGAAGTATCATTAATATTAATGTTAGTTGCTATCGCATTTCATCAAATAGGTAGGGCAACTGTAAGGTATCTATCTGTTGTAAAGATGAATGAAGCAGTAGATTCAGATATAAGGGCTTCAGCAATTTCATTAATGAATACTTTTAGTTCTATTTTCTATATCATTTTTAACTTGATTTCTGAATGGTACAAATTATCACTTCAGCAGATTATGAAATTGACGGCAATTAATATGATTATTTTATCCATGTTTATTATAGCGATCAATTATCGCGATCAATTAAAAGTATATTTTAAAATTAAAAAGGAATCCATAATATCTATCTAAGAAAACCATCACTTGATTATTTCGTTTATTGATCATTTATCGATCTTATTTAGTTTCAATG
>JAOUKW010000216.1 GCA_029882335.1 Candidatus Heimdallarchaeota archaeon
AATCGGCATATATGCAGACTATGGCAGAATGATGTATTCTGATTCAGAAATAAATGCCTATGTGTTTATAGCCAATAATGAATTATTCAATAATACAGAAGAATGTGCGATTCTTGAAATTTATAAAAATCTTCCAACACCTTACTTTATTTTATATAATATTAGTGACATAAGTTCTGAAAATAATAATCAAAATATTTTGGACGGTTACTCTTGCAATAGTAAATACTATAGCTCGAACGGTATTTTAAATGTTCTTGAAAATAAAAATTATCAAAATAACTTATCAAGGGTCATACTCTTATCTCACAAAAGTGAGATCATGGCAAAATATTTCAATATCTTTAATGAATTTATTTTTTTCCGGAACTTTATTATTAATCATTACTCTTTGGTTTATAACAATGGATATCAATTCATTTATTTCTCTGAAAAAAATTTTTCCCTAACCATTCCAATATAATCAAAATAAGTATCAGTAAAAAACAATCATAACATATTAGATTTTAAGAAAAAGAATATAAGGTGAAAAGCTAGAATTTATATTTATTTACTATATTTCAATTTTTTATAATGCCTCTTATAATGTCTGTTTTATCTCTTTTTATAATCATAATAATCAACCTTTAAAAATAGATATTAAAGAAAGAAAAGTAGGTGTTAAATTAGGTCATTTGTATGAAGAAATATGTGGTTTGTGGTCTTGGCCCTTCAAAGTTAGGTGTGGGACGTCTTGTTGATAGTTTAATTCATCTAAATAAATTACATGAGTTTGGATATGAATTTATATATAACCCAACCCCAAATCTCAAAAATAAAGTTTTAGAGGTTTTGTTAAAATCCTCATTATTGGAAAAAGCTCTTAGAATCTTTCATTTTAGGTATTCTACTTTAAAAATTTCATTTAAAATAAGAAAGATAAAAGATTCAAAGGTATTAATAATTCACCCACAATCATTAGGTTTTAATAATTTTTTCAAACTAATAAAAAACAATATCTGTGAAATTTATATTGTGGATAATAGTTACTTTTGTCTTAAATCATATAATCAATTTAAGAATGAATTTAACGCGTGTTTAAGATGTCTCTCTTCAAGAACCTTTGTCGAGGCATCAAATTGTAGTCCTTATCCCTTTCCATATTCGAGGAATGAAAATATAAAAAATTTAATAAAATGGACTGATGAATCTAATTCCATTTCATATTTAGTTCAAAATCAAAACCAAGCGAGTTTACTTATGAAGCATTTTGGTAGAGAAGTATCAATAAAAGTGGTTGGATTGTATACAACTGAATTTGATAATCATCCTTCTATGCAAATTTTAAATGATCATGAATATGATATTGTTTATCACGGATCAATTTTGAAAGCAAAAGGATTCCTTTACTTTTGTTCTTTAATTATGAACTTGAAAAAATTTAGAATATTAATCCCTTTTTCTCCTTCCATTGTGAAGGAACAATATAAGAATATTGATTCAAGTATTTTTTCATCAGAGAATATTTCTTTTATTAACATGACATGGGAATCTGGATTACAACAGGTAATTGAGAAGTGTAAACTAGTCGTTTGTCCTTCTTTATGGTCTGCACCTATTGAAGGAGCGATAATAAAATCAATATTACATAATGGGTGTGTAGCAATATATAATGCACATTACTCATTCTCAAATGAGCTCCCAGAGAATATTGTTGTCAAACTTGGAGAAAATTTAGATAAATCCGCTGCTCATATTGAAAATATTCTTTTGAACACTGAAAATAGAAAAATTCTGATAAATAAATCTAAAGAATGGTATAAGAACTATATCATTGAATCTAAAAATTTAGGAAAAGGAATATTATCAAATTAACTTTTAATTATTCTGCTGAATTAGAATTATATAATTTCAATTTCGAATAGAGATCATTCTTTAGGATAAATATTATAGAAGAATAGATGTTTACGTGATAGTAAATTTATACTATCGTAATAAAGCCATCTATGTGCGAATAATACAACTTGATAGTTTTTTCCAACCAAAACTTGGCTATGAAGTAACCCACCTTTCGAGAAAATTATTAGAACAAGGACATGAAATTTTAGTTATTACATCTGATAGGTATTTTCCATTTCAAAATTATAATGAGATTTACTTGGAAATTTTAGGAGAAAGAAATTCACCATTACGTGGATATAATATTGAATGTGGTATTCCAGTCTTTAGAATTAAACCACTAATCGCTTTTGACACGAGCATATTACTACCATCTATAATCGATATTATAAAAAAATTTAAACCAGATATTATTCACATACATGGATTATTTAATCCATTAACTGTTCAGACATTAATTAGATTAAGAAAATATAATCACATAACCATTGTTATTGATGAACATATGATACCATTTTTTGAAACCATATCATTTGGAACTATAATTAAAAAAGTATATCTAAAATTCATATCACACCTTTTAATTAAAAAATTAATGAAAAATGTGTTTTCAATTTATTCGACCAAAGAAGAAGTCGCTAAATTTATTATTAGGAAAAGAATAAAAATTTCAGAAATCATACCGATAGGTGTAGATACAAATAAGTTCAAAAATAATCAAAATATAAGGAAGGATTTACGACAAAAATTAAAATTATCCAACAAATTTGTTTTATTTTATTCGGGAAAAATTGTGGCTTCTAAGAATATTCATGAAATATTATTTTTCGTGGCTGAATTATATAAAATGTATCAAGTTGGTTTTATTATGGTTGGTAATGGACCAAAACTTTACATAGAAAAATTATTTCAATTGATAAAAAAATTAGAAATCGAAGATATATGTCAACATATTCCTTTTGTTTCTCAAGAAAAATTACCAGATTTAATGAATATCGGAGATTTAGGAATTTGGATAGGAGAAACCCCATCTGCATCTATTAATGAATTTATCAGCTTTGGTAAACCAATACTAGTAAAGAATTTTGAAGGATACAATCTTGAAAAAAAAGGATTCAAATTCATAAAGAAGCATAATAATCGAGAAGACTCAATCAATTGGATTTCTGATATGATCTCAAATCCAGATAATTATACGAAAATTTGTAATGAGGCGAGAAATTATGCTTTAAATAACCTTGATTGGAAAGTAAACATTAAGAAATTATTTGACCGACATTATATTAAAAAATAACTTTTAATATTTGAGTATATTCGAAATAATTATTTCCTAACAACGTTTTGTCTTTATATTCTTTGTTGTTTATTGGAGGTAAAATACAAACTCATCAAGAGGTGACACCTCCGATTATAAAACAATATTTTTGCTCTTATCATTTGTTTTAATTTGTAGAAAACCGTACACTTAATGTGGTTGATTCCAGTCTCATGTAGGGTGATACTATTGAGTTGAAACAAAATATTTAAGTGCAAGCATAAATCCTTGCTGTGTCAATTTTTGTAGTATAACTATAAAAATAGAATTTGGAGGTTGGTGAGTATATCAATTATTTTTTGAACATGCGTAAAATTATAATTTCCAAATTTGTTATTTGAGTTATACAAATTCTTGTTAGTTTGAATTTTTCTATGAATTGAGATAGATTTCAAAATTAGATATCATCTGTAACCAATTTATCAGATTTCACTTATTTATTTTATATTTACAAATCATCATTTATTCCTTCACGACCTAACAATCTCTAGCTCATTAAGTTGTCAAAAGCCAGATAGTTTCAGTTTCTTTTACAATTATGTCGTTTGTTAAAATTAATCTTACATAGCCTTATCTATATGAACTGAAATACAAGTTTATAAATTTTTACAAGGTTTGTACATATCGTCAACTTCATTCATACAATTAACCTAGTATGAGAATTTTTTAAATAATTTGAATCATACGAGACTAGAAATATATATCCCAGACAATTATCTATTATCAGATTATAAATATCATTTTAGAATTAAGAAGATTGACTCTCATAGATTTTTTCAAAATACGATATTGTATTCTCTAGTCCTTGATATAAACTGTAACTAGGATGCCAATGGAAGTAATTTGTCAATTTTGAAATATCTGCCTTCATAAATTCCATTTCGCCTAATTCGTGATTAAAATCAATTTTAATATTTGATTGCATTATTTCTCGAATTTTGTATACTACCTCTTGTAATTTGATGGAAATACCTGAACCTACATTGAATATTTCATGGGTTTCAAAATTCCAATTTTCTATATTTTTCAAAATAGATTCAACTAAATTAACAACATCTTCAATATAAATTAGATCCCATTCTTGCTCACATGAAGATAGTAACTTAATTTTTTCAAAATTATTTAATATTGAATTAATTACACTAGGTATTAATCGATATTTGTGATCAAAAGGACCATATACATGGAAAAATCTTAAACTAATCGCCTTAAAATTACCTATTTGCGAAAATCTAGATAACAGTTCTTCGAAGGCATATTTCGCTAATGAATAATTGTTTTTTGGATTAATATCATCAATTTCAGTTAAGCATTTATTTATAGAATTATATACTGATGCAGAGCTTATATTAATAAAATTTGTTATTTTAAACTCTATACAAACCGCTAAAAGATTTATTGAAGTTAAATAATTCGAGTTGAACAATTTAAATTTAGTGCTATGTTTATTAGGATATTCTGTTGCTGAATGAATAACTATTTTAGGTCGATATTTTTCAAATATATTCCGTATATCATTAATTGATAATAGATCACCTTTAACATATTCCACAAAATCAGAACAGTTAGGTAAATTAGTTCTCGAAATACAGATCAATTTATTTTTGCTTTGCTTAAATTTATTAACAAAATTCTTTCCAAAAAATCCTGTAGCACCTGTAACGAAAATATTGACCATATTATTTTATCTGTTGTATGACTTAATACTTAATCTATATTTTACAAATCAAGTTACAAAGAAAATTGTCTACTTTAATCTACTTTTGTACTTCCATTTAAGTTTAAAAACGTTTCATTATGCATTTTCACTAGTAAGGTCTCGGAATGATTTAATTTATAGTATTTTCTGGCCAAAATACCGATATCATCCATTATTTTAGGATGCAAGAATACCCTTTTAATTTGAAAAGCTAAAGAATTTATATTATTATTCTGAAATGATATACATACTCCTTTTTGTATAAGTTCAGTAGAACCTCCCACATTTGAAGCAATAATAGTTTTACCCAAATACAAACTATCAATTAATAATCTACTTAAAGGTTCAGGCCAAATTGAAGGAGAAACAACAACTTTACAATTGTTTAAAATCTCATAAATTTCATCCTTCCCTACTCTTCCAAGCAACTTCACATTGGGAATCTTATGCACATCAATATAATCTTTAATGATATTAAACTCTGGACCATATCCTGCTATAATAAGGTTAATATTATTTATTTTTGAATCATACACTAAAGTGTGAAACGCTTTGACTAGAATGAACATTCCTTTTTCAAAATTAAAATTACTATAGCTAAAAATTATAAAAGGATCAGATGTAGGTGAAGATGGTTCTAAATTGGATTTAATTGATTCGAACTCACTGGGATAATAAGTGACTATAGGTTCAGATTTGACATTCAAAGAAATTAAAGAATTTTTTACATAATTACTTACTGCAAATACATGTGAACAATTATTAATTGACTCCATTAGTCGAAGTGGAAATGATTTATGTGAATGTAAATAAATTAGTCTTAATCTTGAAAAATTATAGTCTGTACGTAATTTACGATTACAGATCGAATATTTTGATTTAAAACACTCAAAATCTAGTTCTCCTTCAAATTGACATGTGGGTAAATTACAAAAGAATCTATAATCACGTATAGTGGTAATTACTGGAATTTTATTTTTATTTGCTATTTCAACACCAGGAATCAATAAGGATAGATCAATTACATAGATTATATCTGGATTTATTGTATTAACCAATTTATTTAACTTTCTTTTAATTGAAAAATAGCTAATTCTGTAACCTTTCATTATCATAAATTTTGGAAATATTGATTTAATTTGCCAAAATTCAATATCATCACTAAAAATAGAATTTTCAACCAATGAAATAACAGAAATTTGGTTTTGTGGGGCAAGATTTTCTATAAGCAATTTTGAACTAACTTCAGCACCACCTTTTCTACTTCCCAAAAATAACCCAACAAAAAGAATTTTCATAATTTAGTTTAAAACCCATTAATACAAAAGATTTCACTAATGAGTAATCATTTGAATTAAATTTTTTAATTAATTTTACAAGAAAATGTTTACAATGAGAGAATAGCTATTCATTATTAATATGTTTGTTTTTATAGTATTTGTAAATTAAAAACAGACAGATTGATATTAAAATAATTAAAATAATATTATTTGTTGTTTTGGCTAAATTACTTTCTGGATCTAATGGATCAGTACCCCAAGCAATTTCTATACCATCTAGGTCTCCATCACCATCAGTATCCATATTTCGTGGATTTGTTTTATAAAAATATTCATCTTTATTTAGTAATTTATCTTGATCAGTATCGATTATTCCATCATCTTCATTCGTAGGATTTAGACCATAAGATACTTCCCAACCATCATTCATACTATCACCATCAGTATCAGGATTATTTGGATCAGAATTACTTTTATATTCATCCAAATTTACCAGTAAATCATTATCAAGATCATTTTGTGAATCGTCTGAATATAAATCAAGATTATTATGATATTCAAACGAATCTGACATCATATCACCATCAGAATCTCGATTATATGGTGAGATTTTCAACTCTATCTCTAATGAATTGGATAATCCATCACCATCACTGTCATCATTACTGTTTAGTATATAAAATGAATAATGATCTTGAAAATAGTTACCGCTAGTATCAAAAAAATAAATAGAAATGCTATAATTACCTGAATTTAAAGAATTAAAATCTAAAACAATGGTTGTGTCCTCCCAATTAGAAGAATGATAATTATTATTTAA
>JAOUKW010000217.1 GCA_029882335.1 Candidatus Heimdallarchaeota archaeon
TTCCCTATCCATAGCCTGAAAATCAGCTTCTATATCTTCTTGAGATGTTTTAAAATGAGTCCAATCATCATAATGTACTGCATAGCCTTTTTTCAACGATTCCAGAGGATTTACCACAGAAACTGCATCCTTTCCATTAAAAGTCAGACGAGCAATGTATCTAACCGCACCAAAATACATTATCCCTACTTGAGGAGCAAATCGATGTAATGCCTGTTTCAGCGACTTTATACCAATTGTATCTCCAGAAATCCATAACCTCTTGTCATCATAAGTCAATCCAAATCCAATCACCTTTCCAGTAAATGGAGTCATCAACAAAGGACCGTGTTGCGCTGGAAGAGCTTCTATTGTAATACCAAATATATCAATAGAACTTCCAACTTCTAATCCCCTAATATCGCTGAATCCCTGACTCTTGATCTTTGAAACGTCCCTAGTTGTAGTTATCACCGGTATACTCTTATCCAAATTCTTTTGCGCGGTTTTATCCCAGTGATCATTATGAGTATGAGAAACTAATATCAAATCCAAGGGTGGAAGATCCGCGATTGACAAGGCTGGTTTGATTTTCCGCTTCGAAAATAATCCCCAGCCCATATGCACCTTTTCTGCTCCATGAAAAAATACCGGATCCGTAAGAATTCTTTTGCCATTAATCTCCAACAGTACTGTTGCAGTCCCAATAAAAGTAAGTGTATCTTGAGTCATCTAAATTACCCTACAATTAATTGATTATAAGGGTTTAATAATTAAATAGGAAATCTTATTCACAAAATAAAATAAATTGCTAGTAAAAAAGATAACTATGAGTTGGCATAATCAGAGTAGAGAAGAAGCGAATTCAATGGTAAAGCATAAACATAATCAATAGTAAAGAAATAGTATTTTTCAGGTTTACTCAAGGAATGTTCCAACTTAAAGAATGCATTATTTCCCAATTCCTAAAAAATAAAATACACTTTCTTCAATGTTCATGAGTTTTTTGGTTGTCTTTGCTTGTTTATTAACGATGAAGTTAAAAATTCTAAAGTGATCAGTAATTTATACTGCTGACTAATACGTTAGTTGCTGTAATTTCAAAAAACACGGGGGTCGCCAAGCCTGGTCAACGGCGATGGATTTAAGCTCCATTCCTTAGTGGTTCGTGGGTTCGAATCCCACCCCCCGTATACTTCTACTCGCAAAATTATAAAATTTCAGAAAATCGCAATTCGATTACCTTATGAAATCAAAATTAGGAACATTCAGTATATCAAATACACATTTGTATATTGACCTCAAACGATAAATTACCAAATAATCAAAATGGTTAATTTATTGATTCCAATATACTATAACCACAGAGAGCACATTTATTGAATAATTTCTTTTGTAATTTGAGATGATCTAGATGGTATACTTGATCGCAGTAGGTGCAATAGCCTTTTTGGTGATCAGGTAGTATTTCTTGTTTACAAATTATACACGAAGGAGAATTGATAAATAGCATTTTAATCTTGGTTTTCTGTGATTCTGTATTTTCTATTTGTAATTCAATAGTATCACTTTTGGGAATTAATGTAGGATTTGACAGAAGAATATTTGCAAGAGAATTGTCGCCAGTAATATTAACCATTTTCATTAGGTACTCCAGTTGTGATGTTCGGATAATTTTTTCCTTATTTGGAAGGATATCAAGGTAGCTGGACATTATCATTGGTGTATAAGCAATCAATTTTGAATAAAATAAGTTGAAACTACGTAAATACATTGTTTGTCTTGACATTTTTATATTTTCATCACTAATATAACTGGGTTTGTTCACATATACTGAAAATCCAAGGTCATTCGGTTTAAAATTAGAAATTACTAGACCATATTGTAAAGTCATTATCCTCTGCAATAATTGATTTAATTCCATCAATTTTGCTCCGTTTATGGTGATTTCTAGTGGGATAGTTTTATTCTTTATCAACAGTAAATTAACAGAATAATTTGAATATCTCAAATTTTCAGATATAAAATAACTTGAATTTTTAGTTATATGATAGCCAGATACAAGTCTAGATGGAAACTGAAGGTATTTACTATTTTTATTAAGTAATCCATTCTTAATTGTAATTAAATGATGCATGGTGGGTTCATACCCGGGCTGAGCCAAAAATTTAACTCTGGCATCGTAAATTCTTTTTAATTTGTCATGATCTTGATTTATATCGACATTATTGTTTGAGTGTTCTGGAATAAAGGCATCTATGACTATTATTAGTATTATTACGTAAAACATAATCATTAGTATAAATAAAAATGCCATCCTACCCAATTCAATTACAACATAATATACTAAGGTAAGTAACAAAAGAAATGAGAATATATTACTCCTTGTTAACTTTTTTTTCTTTTCTGAATTATCACTCCTGCCTATATAATTTAATTTATGCCAACTCACCGTGGTATGACGCAAATTACCATTGAGATCGAACCTTACACTGGCAATATAATCATATTCTAAACCTTCCAATAAATAAAATTCAGAGGTAATTTTTATTTCAGATTTACCCTGTAGTTTAGAAGATTCTTTCATCTACAAGATAATAATTGTTAAATCAAGTATATATATATATCCGAAATCATTATATAAATAGACAATTCTTAATTTTAATAATTAATAAATTAAATAAAAGCATTCTTCACAATTGCGTTATATGAATAAAATATGCAATGTGTATTGAGTACAAAATTTGTACTATGAACTAAAAACAGTTAGCAGAAAATCAAAGAATAAAGTAAATTATCAGGGATATATGAGAATAATATTTTGAATATAATTGCAGATAATTAAGATGTTTTAGATTTGAACTATAAGATTGATCTAAACGAATAATTAAGAATTAGTAAGAACATTTTCTTTAAAATCGTTCATATATTACTCCATCTAATAGTGGATTTGCTTAAGGAGAGTGGTTCATTTTTGAATTATTTATTTCTTCCGTGTATCTTTTTCTTTTGCATGGGATCATTGACCAAAATAAAATCCTGTATCATGATTTTAGTGGCGTCTTCAGGAGTAAATCCTCTATCAATTAAGCTCATACGAAATATAGCTCTACAATCTACGCAATACAATTTCTTGGTTTTTCTATTCGCATAAATCATCTCTGTTGCTGCTGATTTATTACAATGATCGCAAAAATTACCTGCTCGTCGAATAGTGGTAGCCCTTGCGATACAAGCATCACACTTTCCCTCATTTCGTATATGTGCAATAGGTTTCATACAGCTCTGGCAAAAGTATTGTCCTGGTAGAGGCATATTCAATATATGTTGCTCTTCGATGTTATTTCAAGATAGCGAATCAGAATATAAATTTTGATTTGTTTTCCATAAATTATCCAAACCACATAAATGTTATAAACATAGTAGTTCAATTTGTTTTAGTATTTCTTCTTCAGATTCAACAATAACAACCTCGGTACTGCGTACTTTCAATTCTATTTGATTGAGTTCATGTAATTTATTACTGTATGTTACTCGAATCGGAAATCCATGAAGATCTGCATCAGCAAATAATTGTCCTGCTCGTATATCACGATTGTCAATTACTGCAGAAATATTCTTGGAGTTAAGTTTTATTTGATAATCTTTTGCTTGTTGTTGTATTTTTTCAACTTTACTTAAAACAATGATAATAATGGGAATTGGTGCAAATTTGATTGGCAAGACTACTCCAAATTTATTATGGTTTAACTCGGCAATTCCGCCCAGTAGTGAGGTATAATTTAATTTTAGTTGAATGATATCAGGAATGCTGTTTTTCCCAGTTTGATTTAAAATTTTAATCGAATTATGTAAAGTAGATAGAGTAAATACAAGTATTCCTTTTAATATTACTAATTGATTGTTACACAGATTGCAGTAAGCGTTATCAGGCAATTGTATAATATCTCCTGTTATATCCGCAGTGTAGTCCCTGGAATAATTGCTATTAATTAGATGATAATGTTGTTTATTAGCACCAACTACCATATTTGTAGATTTGGGAATATATTCATCCACTACTACCTTGCATTTAGATCGATCAATTCCAATGGGTGATGCATATCCGGGATAACAACCAACATCTTTAATTTCCACATCATCAGCAGGTCTAATAGAATCCAACTTCAATATTCTTCTTAGTTTAAGTTCAGATACCTCATGATCACCTCGAACAACACATATAATTAACTTAGATCCGGTATCAAAATCCCCCATGTAAAATACTACTTTAGCACATTGTTTTTCAGAGATGCTCAGAAAATCCGCCAATTCCTTTATCGTTTTGGCATTTGGTGTATGTACTTCCTCGATCTCCTGAACTTTATCTTCAGAATTGATAATACGATGGTGATTACTTACTTCAATGTGATTGTTTGAGTCACATGTACTACAATGTACAAATTTTGTATTACCCAGGGGATGCTCAATTACGCCAAATCTATCATCATCTACAAATTGAACCCATGATAAAGTAAACTCAAAATTGTTACATAATGTAGTTATCTTGTATTGGAGTGATTGTATATCAAACTCATCAATCCCAATTCTAACGTAGTTTTGGAATAATGCGGATTGTGAATTCAATAATCCACGGTTATATTGGTATTTTGAAAATTCCTCCCTTGTTTTAAAATCTAAAATGGAGGGTAGTTGTTTATAAGAGCTAAATTCCAAATCCAAAAAATCAACTACGTCACAAGACTCCTGAATAACAATCTCATTGGAAGATACATCTGAAAATAGACCAATTAATAAATCGTGGACATGCTGGAATATTTTGATTGTAATCGGTAGATATACAATTTGATTGTTCACAAATTTAACAAATCCACCGCGTGAGAGAAATCCTTGAGATTGTACATCGATACCAACAGGTGATTTCTTTGAAGTACTACCAAACAATTGGTTTATATTCACTACGCTCTTTCTAAATTCCTTATCAAAATCATTTGTGGTTACTTTATAGAAATAAATAAATAATTTTTTGTGTTTATAAGAAATTACAATGCATATCGCCAATAGGTGTAAAATCCAACGGTTTAGCTTTTTTGTCAATTTACAAAACAAAACATAATTTAAAAAAATTTATGAATATAGAAAATTTTAACTTGAAACAATATATTTGATGAAGGATGGTATAGAACAAATAGCCCCTCGCCCATTGACCCCATTAGTTGTGGTTGAGAGTTCGAGAATAAGTTCATGGGGAAAGTAATAATCTTACACTCGGTAGCAAATTCCCATTGGCTACATATATATATGGGATTATCAGTATTTAAATTCAATCAACAAAGATGTACATACAAATGTACGGAAACGTACTTTTTTCGTGATGGCAAAATACTATTAAATACTAAACATACCACTTTGAGTACTTCAATCTTGATTTTAAGAAAAATCATTTTTTTATCTGCTGAATTCGCTATAATATTAAACATTATGTTGATCAACTCAAAGTTTTTATATATGAATAATACTAAATATATAAACTTTTGTAACAAGAGAGTTTTTGAATAAGAGGTTTATGAATTAATATAAGGTAAACTTTTACCACAAAATAAATAAAGGCGATAATATGAAAAACTTAATTCTAAAATTACAAATATTGACACTAAAATTACTCCCATTCTTACTGATCCTATCCAGTGGAAAAGCTTTTGGTGGAGACACCATGGATGAATTCCACAGACCACCAATGACATAATCAAATAAATTCCATCAAATTACTATTAAGTACATCATAAAATCTGAATTTCTTTTAAATAGTGCTTGAAATTGAATTATTTATTAAATTTAAAAAAATTATTTTCGTTAAAAGAAATCAAATCAGATTTACTGATATAGGACATTAATAATCATAAAACAGGGACATGAGTAATTTTGATGCAATTACCTTGGAAAGACAAGGTAAACTACTTGAATCACTAACATTATTAGATCACCAAGTAACACCAACAACTCATGAGTTATTACTGAAAGTAAAAATATATATTGAATTAGGTAAGAACAATGAAGCAATCAAATTGATTAACCATTTATCCAAAAATTACCAATTCAACTCAATTGAATCTTTGGAATTAAATATTTTCAAAGCGGCTTGTTTGATTTATCTCAATAAGCTACTAGAATGCCAGGAAGTCATTACATATTGTAAAAGTAATGCTTTTGATATTTCAACTATAGATGATGATATGGATCAAGATATCGAACTTCTGTCACTAAGACTCAACAATGTAATTGCTGTTTATTTTCAAAACACACAACGTTTGGAACAGGCAGAAAAACTCCTGAATCTCACTCAAATTAATATTAAAGGTGAAAAAGTACAAAGAGAATATGCCAATACTAAACTAATCTTAGGGTCAATTTATGAGGATCAAGGTGAGATGAAAAAGGCAGAGAAAAAGTATTTAGAAGCATTGAAACTAAAAGAAGAATTACATAATAATCGAGAGATTGCCAAAGTCCAAAATATGCTGGGAATACTAAACTTTAAGCTAACAAAGATAGATCTAGCAATAAAGTATATGATCTCTGCTATAAAATTGATTGATGAGAAAAATGACCCGTATTTGGCTTCTTTGATTTATTCAAATATGGGAATTATGCAAAATAGATTGGGACGATACGAAGATGCATTAGAGTATATTAGACGTAGTTTAAAATTATTTAAAGAGCTTGGATTAAAGCCAGACCTTGCTCGAGCATATAATACCATGGGTAATATTTATGAAAAAAAGGGATTACTAAATTCAGCCTTGAAATACTATGAAAAATCACTTGATATTCATGTAGAACTGAATTACAAACATGGTATTACATTATTACTGAATAATCTCGGAATTATTTACAAAAGTAAGGGAGATTTAGATATCGCGCTAGAATATCTATTGGAGAGCAATAGTATGTCAGACCAATTCAAGGGTCAGGCAGAATTGGGATTAAATTTTCAGAATATCGG
>JAOUKW010000615.1 GCA_029882335.1 Candidatus Heimdallarchaeota archaeon
TATTACGACATTTATTAGAATAAAGTCAATATTTATCATAAATTAATTAAATTATAGTTAATATTTTATTATTTCAGTAATTAATTCATTCAGGAATAGTATTAATGGATGAAAGACTGCATTTAGATAAAATACTCAATTTTAAAATGTACATTTATCGTATAAATGGTATCTTATATGATTTATTATACTACCTTGAAAATCCAGATGAATTGAATTCTACTCTACAAGATGAATTAAAAGAAAGAATTACCATAATTGCTGGATCTATTGAAAAGAATAAAAAGAATTATAACATAGTAATCAGAAATAAGTCATTTTATCTAATTGATGTGTTAAATTATATCAGAGATACGTATCTCAATCTGGGTATGAAAACATCTGGGTTATATAATGATCTACGACACATACCAATTAAATCACTAATCTCACAGGTACTTGATAGTTTAAATGATATAACAAAAACATCATCTGAAGCCCAATTAAAATCGCTTCAATATATCAAGAATAATTATGAGCTTCCCAATACAGACATGATTAACTTCACCGTTCAAAAGGCGAGACAAGGCTTAGCATTGTTATCATCAATACAATCAATTACCGATATTGATACAAAAATAGTCTTTCAACTAATTAGAGATTTATCAACTACAATGAAATACTTCGTAGATCAACGATTTGGTAATTTTCAATTAGAAATAAAAGATAAAGATGGAAATTCAGAGGTTGTTGATCTTGTTATTTCGGAATTATACAATGAGATAAACTCCATATTATTGAGAAATAACGCCATTAATATAGAAGATACAACTGATGAATATAAACTACCCTATAATAAACCGATGAAGCTGATACACAGGGTTAATTTGTTAATTTCCATGTTAGAGAAAGTAGAAAGTAACAATTTATCTTTCGATATTAAGTTAAAAAATCTTAATCCAACTTCTCCTCGAGATGGGTCTTATACGAATGAGGCTAAACTCCTACCAGTATTGAGATGTGGTGATTGTGGCAATTTTATCGAAATTACTTCCAAGATCAATGCACTCATGGAAAAAGAAGAATATCCAATGCAGTATTGTCATGGTAAACTCATGATCTGGTCTATCATTGATTCAGCCAAAATAAAGTTATTTAGTAAGCAAAAAGAAGTTTATGGTAAATTAAAACAAGCAATAGAATTTTCCAAGAGTTATAAATTACTTGATAAGGCTGAAGCAATGAAAATCTATGAATTTTTATTGCAAGAGAAATTTGATATTACAACCAGGATTCAAGCTCATCTGGGGATGTGTCAACTCCATTTATATGAATTTAAAGCCAGTGATAATTCGCAAGCCTTGGATTATATTAATCAAAAATTACAAATATTACGTGAATTATCCGCTGAATATGATATTAAGCAATTGTTTATAGAGACGAATCTCATAGATTGTAGAATTAAATTGATAGAGGGAAAATTTACAGAACTCAATGAAATTTTACATGAAACATTGGCTTATGTAACGTTGAATAAATTGGAAAATTACAGAGAAAAGGTTGAGAATGAGCTAAAGATGATGAATTCTTATCTGGAAAAATCAATTGAAATTGTCGATTCCAATGAAAAATTAAAAAATCAAATATTCCAAGAAAATATTGATTCCTATATTAATGATGTTAAGACCTTGTTAATGGATGATTTTTTGGATTTAAATTAGATAAAAAGAGTCAAAGAAGTACTGCAATCATAAATAATTTGCTTAT
>JAOUKW010000616.1 GCA_029882335.1 Candidatus Heimdallarchaeota archaeon
TTTAATCACATCATTAGTGGTAATATGCTTGACAATATCGATCAGGATATAATTATTCTTTTAATTGATAATCCTTTCAGGTCAATGAATGATATTGCTAAGGTACTGGAGATACCCTATTCTAATATAAAAACTCGCATTTCTAAGTTAAAAGAAAATGGATATATTAGAAAAGATAATAAAATAATTGATCCTGTATTAGGAGAAAGAATTGTAACAGAATCAATAGGTATCTATGATTACAATTCCCTTGGTTTAATCAGACAACATGTGATATTTTATAATATACCAAATTACGAAACTTTAATTAATTTGGAAAGATTCTGTGATATTCATCCCTATACAAAATTTAGAGTACAACTGCTTAGTAGCTCATTTGCATTTTATGCACAATTTGATTTTCCATTGATAATAATAAGTGAAATGGAAGAATTATATCAACATTTATGTGAGTTGTATGAGATACCTACTTTCACTAAAATTACTGCATCTGAATTAATAACAATTAAACCAAATTTATTTTATTGGAGTAAACTTAACGATTATTGGGATATCATAAATAAATCTTCACCAAATCAAAATCCAACCATGATGAAATATTTTTGGAATAAGTATCTGACTGAAAAAAAAGAAAATAAACTAGATTTTAGTGATATTTCTACTCATGAAAAAGATTTGGTTAAATTGAATGAATTGTATACTAAACTTATAAGAGAATTAACAATAAATGGAAATGTAGGTATAACTGAATTAGCTTCTATTTATAACAGAGATAAATCAACAATTTCAAGACATATTACATTTATTAAAGAAAATTATGTAAAATCAGGAAAGTTATTTTTCAATCCATCAGAGTTTAAAATTAATTCTTTTCGAATTATTAGTGGTGAATTGGATAGTAACATATTAGATAAAAATAATTTTTTGAATTTCTTTTCTACACAGGAATTTCCATTTTATGGATATATCGTTTGTAATAATGATAAATTCCTCTTTTATTTGGAAGCAAATCAAAACCAGATTCAAGAACTATATCACTTTTTATGGAAAAACACCAAACCTGCATCTTTGAAAATACATGAATTACTACTTCAGTCTACATATACTTATCATTTTTACAATGGTAATTACAAAGAAGATGGCACATTTAACATCGACCGACAATATTTCTTTGATGATCCTCTAACTTCAATTAATAATAATTAAAATGTTCAATATGCTCAATTATAAAGTATAAAGACAGAGACATTCAAATTTATTTGTCTCATAATATTAATAAAAGATTAATAAAAGGGAATTCAATATATTAATCTACTAAATTTATAAGTACACATTTTCCTACATAAAATTCTGAATATTAAATTCATCAGAATAACCTAATTATATCAAATTATTAATTTACTTTATAGAGAAGAATTATTATTCAAGACATAGTTACAGATCAATTATCTAATTCCTTTGAAATAGGAGAATATTATCGAATTGTATCTTTAGTTCCATCAATCACAGATACATTATTTGAATTTGGATTGGCAGATCGGGTGGTAGGTACTACTCGTTATTGTCCTAAACATTCTTTATCTTCATCAACTTCTATAGGAGGAACTAAGAAGGTATCTCTTAAAAAAATTATCGATCTCAAACCTGATATTATAATTGCCAATATAGAGGAAAATGATAAAGAAGATGTTGAAGAATTAATGGAAACATTTCCAGTATTTGTAACCTATCCTAAAAACTAT
>JAOUKW010000218.1 GCA_029882335.1 Candidatus Heimdallarchaeota archaeon
AATCCTTCAAGAACTAATTGAATTTGGAATGATCGATCCTGTGGATGAGATGGGGTTAATTCATATTCCACAGATGGTTGAGATTTAAAAATCTATAATAATTACATTATATAATCTTATTATCAATCTGCATACAATAAATTCATCAAGGAGATTGATTGTACAAATTTATATGGATTTTAATTTAACTGAGGATGAACAGATAATACAAAGCACAATTCGTGATTTAGCCCAAACTAGATTTAAAGACCGAGCTCGTGATATTGATCTCAATTCAATATATCCCAGCAAAAATATTAAGGAATTAGCTGAATTGGGTTTTATGGGATCAATAATTGATGAAGAATATGGTGGAGCTGGTGGAAGTACTATTACATATTCTTTAGTCTTAGAAGAAATAGCCAAGGCATGTGCATCTACAAGTGTTATAGTTTCTGTTGCTACCATGGTCGCATTGGCAATTCAAAGAGAAGGGACTAATGCGCAAAAAGAAAACTTTATTCCAAGAATAACTTCTGGACAAACTTTAGGTGCATTTTGTTTGACGGAACCACAAGCGGGATCTGATCCATCTCGAATGAAAACAAAAGCTGAATTGGTTGGGGATGATTACATCTTATCCGGTCAAAAATTATGGATCACAAATGCTGCACATTCTGATATTTTTTTGATTATGGCAAGAGAAATATCTGATTCAAATGAAAATTCAATTTCAGCTTTTATTGTTGATAAAACTAAGATTGAACCAAATACATTACAAATTGGAGAACCTGAAAAAAAGATCGGATTAAATGGTAGCCATACCTGTGCATTATTTCTTGATAATTTAACCATACCAAAAGAAAATAAACTAGGCCAGTCGGGGAAGGGGTTATCAATTGCATTGAAAAGTTTAGATACGGGTAGAATTGGTATTGCATCCCAAGCAATTGGTATAGGGTCGGCTGCATTTGAGGATTCACTTAATTTTGCACAAGAACGAGAACAATTTGGAAGAAGGATTGGAAAATTTCAAGGTATATCATTTAAATTTGCAGATATGAAGATGAAATTAGAAGCCTCTCGATTATTAACATATAAAGCAGCTTGGTTGAGAGATCAAGGTTTAAACCATACCCTTGAAAGTAGTATAGCTAAGGCCTATAGTACAGAAACAGCAAACGAAATAACTTCGAATGCAGTTAGGATACATGGTGGTATGGGAATAAGTAAAGAATTACCAATAGAAAGGTATCACCGTGATGTTCAAGCCACATTAATCTATGAAGGTACAAATGAAATTCAACGATTAGTTATTGCTCGTGAATTAAAATTGTAGTTTCTGTTTTTTTTTTGCTTCTAAACACGTAAATAAATGAAATTAAATATAGTTTTAATTGATAAGATTACTATGAGTAATTTTGAGGAATTATTTCAAACTCTTGAGAGGATGCAAAATGAAGACGCTCAGCAAAGACTCGATAAATTACCTAGGGAAATCCGATGGAGGTCGATTGATAGAGATACTGCAGAATTCATTACTTTATTTGCCCGTTCAATCAATGCGAGAAACATTGTTGAAATTGGAACTTCTCAAGGATACTCAACAATTTGGTTGGGTTTAGTTGCAAAAGCAAATGATGGTAAAGTCATCTCCTTTGAAATCGATGAAAAGAGAGTTATAATCGCTCAATCCAATATAATGGATGCAGGATTGGACCAATATGTTGAAATTATACATGGTGATCCTAGGGAGAATATCAATCTGCTTCCTAAGTCTATTGATCTATTGTTTTTAGATGCAGAAAAAGATGACTACCTGGCACATTTCATCAAATTATTTGATAATATCCGAGAAGGTGGTTCAATTGTTGCAGATAATGCAATATCTCACTTTGCAGATCTTCGTGAGTATATCAACCACGTTCGATTACATCCACAATGTAACAGTGTTTTGATTCCATTGGGACGTGGTATTGAATTGACACTGAAAAGACCTATAAATGATTCATCTCTTGCACCTTGGAATGATCTAATTCGTTAATATAATTAATTCAACAAACTCATTAAATCAGGAATTACATCAACTTCTGGATAATCTCTATATTTTCCAGGTTGTTTTCGATATTTTGCAATACCCGTGTTAATAATTAAGGATGGTATATTTAATTGAATTGCGCCAATAATATCCGTTTCATATCGATCTCCAATCATTAATACCTCACTTGGACTGAGTTTGTATTTATTTAGTATCATGTTATATCCAAACACTGATGGTTTTCCTAGTATAACCTCCGGTTCTTTGTCAGTACTTGCCTTTAAAGCTGCTATCATAGTACCTGCCCCCGGTTCAAGCCCCCTTGGTGTAGGAAAGGTATTATCTGGATTAGTTGCAATAAATCTAGAACCATTTCGTATTGCTCTTGTGGCGATAGTTAGTTTCTCATATGTAAGAAAGCGATCCATTCCGACAATCACTGCATCAGGAGATGTAGATTTTATCTGTATTCCAGCTTCAGTAACAATATCTACTAGTCCTTTTTCACCAATGATATATGCAGAGTGAATGCTTTCAGATTCACAGTAGTTTTTTGTTAAAATCGAAGAAGTCAATAATTCATCAATCTCAATATTCTTTTCTTTATAGAATTTATTCAGCTCAATTGGATGTTTAGTTGAATTATTGGTGAATATTATTACTGTTTTTCCTAGTTTTCTGACTTCACTGATGAAAATATCAGATTGATTAATTATATTATTTTCTTCTATCACCACTCCATCTGAATCTAAAATTATTAATTTGGAATTGCTAAGATAATTATTTGAGTTGTTTGATGTAATTGTCATGGTAAATCCTTATAATATTCAATTTCATTATTTGGTACTAATTATATTTTTTAACTGAGTGATTTGTAATTGCAGTTTTACACTCATTCTATTCATTTCATTACGAATACTTACCCAACCTGAAGAACCTTCTAATCCCCAAGATAGTAACTCACATAGACGAGCTATTTCTTCTTCCGATATTTTTTTATTGTTAATCTCTTTATTTGAGATTAATAAACCAATTTTATCTGCTGCTTCTAACTCTGCACTAATTATTGAATATGCTGGTTGCATGATATGCTCAAGTACTTCATGAAGATAAAAAGAGAGTGTTTTATCAACAACCTCTAGTTCGTTCAGTTGATCAATTATATCTAGATTATCTTGGATTTTAATAATGCCCTCTAGGAGTTTTTCTGAATAATCCTTTAACTTTTCATTCTTCTTTTGTATGGTCTTAATTGCTTTATTTTTGTAATCAATAGTTCGATAATTGGCGGTATTTATTTCTTTATTGAATTGTTTTATCATATCATTTGAATTAGTTAAGAATTGAATACTATTAAGCTGATGAAAGCAAGAAGATAAGATATTAAATTGATGAAGAAATTTAGCTCTTTCTGAAAATAAGCCATCACTATCTGAATCTTCACCAAATAATTCATGAATTAAATCATCTAGCCATTCAGTACTATCCAATATAATTTGTAATTGATGATGAAATTCACTTATGTTGTTCACTAATTCTAATTATCAATAATGAAATATAACTATCTCGGAATTATGACTATTTTTTGATGAATGATAAATTAACTCCTAATCGATACTTTAGTAAGAGCAATTTTTTTTCAAATAATTCAAATTTCCTATGACCATGAAGTATCTTTAGGAATTTAGTCATTCATTTCAATCATGGGACGATTAATATCCTATCAGTTAAAAAGATGGAATTTTGTAGCATTTTAGTAGTTGGAGAAAAATACAATGCGACTAAGATTTAATACTTATTTTTTTACACTCATTCTAACGATTTCACTGTTACTAGTCACTCCACCAGTTTCCGCTGAAACCTATGAATTACCAGTAGTAAATCCTGGAGATATTGATTTAGACGGTAACATAAATGATAGTGAATGGTCTGATGCAGTTCTTTTTAATACCACAATTGCAGGAAGAGATGCCAAAATTAGGGTCACATCTGATGGTGAGAACATCCTAATCGCATTATTATATACTACTACAACGTTAAATCCAGTTAATGACACTGTTGATAGCCCTTTATCCTATAATAATCAAACACATGATTGGTTGATGTTACAGATTGATAATAATCTTGATGGAAAGGAATTAGCTACTGAATCTTCACCAGATGATGCTCTAATATTTGATTATTTTAGATCTGGTGAGATTATCGATGCAGTTGTAAATGATAATGATACTCAGATATTTACTCCAGATATTACCTTAACAGAAAATAACCCATTTAATCAAACACTAACCGAGTTTGCTGGTATAAATGGAACCAATAATCAAGGTGCATATGCCTATCTAAATAACACTCGAGATGGAGGAGTTACATATGATAGATCCTTTGAAATTTCCAAGGATTTATATGGTACTGATATTAATGGTTCAGATTTTAATTTAAATTATTCAAGAATATTTAAATTCAAATTTAACATTTTTGAAAATGCAGAACTCTATGCAAATCTTGATACAGGATATGATAATTTATACACAACTGATTGGTTTTCAGTTAGAATAAATGAAACTGGGACTGGAGTATCACTCACCAATAATACTGATATTAAAATTAACCTTAAATTGGATACACTTCAAGAGCACGAATATTTAGGATTTGCAGAATTACTTTCATCGTATGGATATGATGTTACAATAACAAAAGATGAATTATTCTCATACAATGATTTTAACTTATCAATTTTTATTTTTGATCAACATACGACAGAAACAGATATTTTTGAATTTGAACAGTATGCAAGACATGGCGGTAATGCTATTGTTTTTGTAGGTCAATCATCTCCAAATTCTGATTTCTTTGATGAATTAGGTATTGATTATCTTAAAAATAGTATGTTACAGAGTAATGATACTGAAGAAATAACACTAGAAAGTTCTGATATCAATTCTGATGTTAAATGGTTTTCAGGTGAATCTCAAGTTACCGATGTACCAATCTCTTCATTAAAATTCACCTCCGGTGCCTTTAACTTGACCAATACTTTTAATAAAACAGAATTACCCTATATTTACTCACAAGAATATTTTATTTATGATTTCTTTCCATCTCTTGAAAATACAACTTATGATATGAATAATGATAATAAGATTGGTCAAGATGAAATATTTGATCATTTGACAACTGGATTTGGAATTGATTTTGAATTTGGTGGTAGATTATCTTTCTTTGCTTCAACATCCATAATTAAAGGTGATTATCTCACAGTAAATGATAATGCACTATTAGTTCTGAAAATGTTACCATGGAATTCTAGAAATGTTGATACAATTCAAATTAATGAAGTAAGTGTAGAGCAGCATCATTTTTATGAAAATGGTACCTTATCTCTTCAAGTTAACATGACTAATGGTTTCTTTGAATATCTCAATAATTCTGCATCCATACGTGTTGATATAACAACAGCAGGTAATCCTATAAGTTCATTTTACCTCACCTACGATAGCTCTATTAAATTATATGTAGGAAGTGAAGTTGTCTCAACAGATGGATTTCTTGATGTATATATACTCGGTTTTGCAGAAGGATATGGTTTTTCAGTAGGCGATCCTGTTGATTTACTAGTAGAAACTATACCTGAACCAATTAATGATTTAAGTAAAATCAACATTTTCCTGGTCTTTATTGCGTTATTATCTTTTGTAACAGTATTTATAGCCCTATCAAAAACAAAATCATTAACAGAATAATATTTTATATAGATATTTCAATAAGTTATAATTAATACTAATCCACAACATGATTTTTAAGTAGTCTATATAATTTTTAAATTTAAGGAGGTTATTGTAATCAGAAATAAAGTACTTGATATTGCAACCAAACATGATATAATAGAAGGTGCTCCTAATCGAACCTTGGAATCTGCAATATTAATTATGGGTAATAAAAAATTTAGAAGATTACCTATTACTAAATTAGGAAAAATAAAGGGAATATTAACAGTCACCGACATTCTAAGAGCAATCAGTAAAGTAGGATTACCCAATGCCTTTGACGAATTAATTTCTGATTGGATGACTCATGAACCCAAGACATCAAATGACAATATGCTAATTCTTGATGCTGTAAAAATGATGAGTGATGGAAATTTTGGTTCACTATTGATAATTAATGAAGAAACCATGACATTGAAAGGAATTATGACTGAAAGAGATGTTCTAATGAGGTACAAAGACAAAACCATGGATAAAAAATTATGTGATATTGATCCAAGTCATTTGGCGAAAGGAATGGTTAAAGTCGAATTATCTAAGACTTTAGAGGAAGTCATAAATGTCATGACAAAGAATAAAGTACATCGAGTATTAACCGAAGAAAATGGGCAAATAAATGGAATTTTAACTGCAAATGATATTACTCAATTATGTTCTAGAGAAAGAGAAGAATTAATACACAATCCTAATTTCCTGAAAAGTGTCACCGCACAATTTATTTCAACAAGTAATTTGACAACTATTGATATAAACAACAGTATTGCTGATTGTGTTGAGCTTATGGCAAAATATAATATAGGTAGTCTACCGGTCACCTCTGATGGTGAAGTAGTTGGAATATTCACAGAAAGAGATTATTTACATATTATTGCAGGAAAATAGATTATTTAGATTTATATAATCTCTGTTTTAGATAAGTTTATTTTTGATAAAGGCATTATTATAATAGAGTATTAATGAATCTTGTTTTTCAAAGTCGAAGAGCAGTTAGCCCTGTAATAGCTGCGATTTTACTTATAGTCCTAACCATTGCTGGTACAACAGTATTGATTGCAGTAATGTCTAATATTGAGGAATCATCACCTGAATTTGACACAACCAATGCCAGCATTGGATCAGATACTACTGAAATACCAGACTTATCAATGGATATAGTAAAATTCAGGTG
>JAOUKW010000008.1 GCA_029882335.1 Candidatus Heimdallarchaeota archaeon
GCTAGTTTTATCTTATCCAATCGGTCTTGGTGATATACTCCTAGATCATAATCTTCAACCAAACTTTGACAAATATCAAAATATTTGGTAACACCCTTTGGTGGTACCGTTAATACTAAGTTGCTACGGACACAATTCTCATTTATACATTCGCCTCTTAATGGGATTCGTCTGTATTTTGTATTGCAAGTAATACATCGTACATTTTGCGATGCAAATGCTCTTAGATTACCCATTAAATCCGGTAAAACATGTTTTTCCAAAATTCTCAATGCACCATCTTTTACATCTACTGCTCGTATTTTTTCTGCTAATTGTAGTTGTTCTGAAAGTTTATCTCTGATATTTAAGGTCTCATCTTTATATCGTGTCTTCAATGGACCTTCAGACATATTTCTGGTAGAATGTGAAAATAGGAAACCCTCGAATTGTTCTGGTTTACCTAACCTCGATTCAGCACGTTTTATTAGCTTACTTACAACATTGGGCATCTCCAATCTTGAAGCTGCTTCATAAAGTTCCAATGGATAGTAACTCACGCAATCCAAATTAAATGATTCATCGTCTACTTCATTGGGATTAAGTGTGACAACTAAAACTAGTGGAGTGTCCATCTTTGAACCTCTTGTTGTTGGTAAATATTCCTTAGAAAAATTAAGAAATCCATCTAACAACAAAATTATTCCATCTTCATCTCCATCACAATTTCTTCTCTTACTTGAATGCCAAAAGGGATGAGCCCAACAAACAGAAGATTGAGTAAAACCAATAACTCTACCAATTACACCAGCACTAGTATGAGGTGCTAATCCGATAATTAGATGTCCAATTATATCATTTTTATCTTTTATTTGATAATAACGGGGTAATTTATACACTTTCTCCAATTCATCATCTACAAAATTTGCGACATTTACTAGATGATCTTGTAATGAAGCATGAACAATTATGTCCTGAGGTTTGATTTCCAATAATTGCTTGTCATGTATCAATGGGTCTCCATATACATCCTTGTTATAGCCTAATCTTAGGAGATCCTCGATTGATGTATTTATTTCAAAAGGATAAAAATGAGTAAGAGGTGCATCTGTTGCATCATACCGAATGGTACCATCTCTGAATACATGTAAATCGTATTGAGAGCGGAGTATTCCTTTATCAATGAGTTCTACTACTCCTGTTGGATTTTTAATAACATCTTTTAACTTGGTTGTTTTTCCAATAGGGCCAATACGACGATAGCTCTCCTGTATATAATCTGCCATTGCAATTTCATGTTTCCTTGTGTAACCAACTCGAGATCCACAATTATCACAAATATCGTCCTGCATCGTTGATCGGCATCTTTTATTTGTGCAGCTACCGATTAGTCTGGTTTCATTACCGCATCCAGTACAAAAGACATCAAAACATTCCTTCTTACATTCATCACAATACCGATTACTCAACCGTACTGTTATGGTCTTTTCTTGAATTGCATTAGTTAAGCTTTTCTTAACTTTCTTATCAGTACCAAGAGGAAATAATCCATGTAATTGAGGGCTCATTCTCCTAGCCTTTGCTTTTTCAGGCCTACCCATTCTTGCTCCAACTGTAGTTCCCATGGTATCTCGTATTTTTATAGGACATATCTTTTGAACTAATTCTAATGCAGTTGGAAATTCACCAGATAGGTCTGCATCAATAGGTAATTGGAGCTTGATATAATCCATATATTTTCCAATATCAATCCTTTCTTGATTTACCACATGAGGTACAAGCAGTTCTTCAAGTATTGATTTAACAGTAATTGGTAAGAAAGTGTCTTTCGTCTCCCATACAATATCATATAATATTCTTAAATCTGCGGAGGTGATTTGTTTCCAATCCAATGTATATCGGGGATGGAGTGGAATCCCATTTTTTTTACTCAAAACAACAGCTTCATTAAATTCAGGTGGATTTTCCATGATTTCCTGAAAATATTCCATCTTTCGATTTCCTATATCAGTCCCTATTTTATTCCTTAACTCTAACCACCACCATTCTTCATTATATCCTGGTGGACATAATCTGTAGTTATTTTGAAGAAATTCGCCATATCCAACTAACATATCTCCAAGGAACAGAATTTCCTTTATTTCAGGTTGAATTCCTACTCCTTCATCATAGGTGTTAATTTCAGTAACTGTACCATCATTCAGTAAAACTATGGGAGGGCGAATTGTATGCACTGGTGTAACAATACTTCCTTTACCTGGTCTCTCCGTTCTTACATGAGTTCCCGGTGCAAGATAGTCATTAACTACAGCCATTACTCCCGGATGAACTCCAATTCCTGCAATACCTGTATTTCGAGCATGACCATAACGTAATCTCCACCCACCTTTTGCAGTTGCATCTGAAAATGTTGGTCTGCCCATCAATGCATCTGAGGCAAATGAATAATCAGGTAATACTTTCAAAGGTAATGATCCATCTTTCTTTTCAGTAGCTCTTTTATCTGAATATTTACCAGAGGAAATTTCATCTAGCCATTCCCAACCCTCAATTTCCAATTTGTTTATTCTTTTCATTATTTTTTTAGATCTTCCTACTAATCCGTCGTTTAATACAAGACATGCACCACCACGAACTCGATTTCCCCCCATACTTTCAATATTACGATAACCACTAACTTCTTCCTTTTCAGTAGGATCTCCTGTAATCATTATTGGAATATTTCTCCAAGCATGACGGATTTCTTCATCACTGGTGGGTAGTTGTAAGTGCATAATTTTGTTATATAATCGAACTTCCTCAAGCATTCTTTCTACTTCCTGCTCAGTAGCTTGATATTTTTTCAGTTTTAATTCTGTTCGTATTATATCTGCAATGAATACAGAAACCCCTTGAGCTGTTCCACCTGCGGATCGAATGGGCCCTGAATAATATACAGATAAATAACTACCATTTTGGTTTGATGCGATTTCAACTTTTCCAATACCTTCTATCGGTGCAGCTGTGATTCCTTCAGTCTGATAAGATAGAGCTGTTCTTAATGCTTGTTCCGCTCGAACCTGTGGATTTGGATGGTCAAATGCAGTTCCATTTGCAATTTCTTTAGCTATATTTACAACTATTTTATCCTTAGATAGTTTCTCTATTTCTTCCATTTCTTTAAGTCGAATCGCAATACCCTTGGGACCAACTAAACCTTCAGTTCTACTTGCAACATCTTGAGCAATATAAATTTCAACCTCTTTTTTAGGATCAAATCCAACTTGTTTTGCTTGAGTTGCAATATCTAATGTTTCTTTGACGATTGATTTTAACTGATTATGATATGCAGAAATCTCTGTTGAAGTTGCAAGTGTTGATTCTTCATTTAATAATTTCTCATAATCCACAAATACTGTAAACTATTAATTAATATCAACCTATTGAGATTGTCATTAAATTAATCATTCTTTTTTTGAAAAATTATCGTCTATTTCTTAATATTAAATTATATTTCTCTTATTCTTTCATAACGGTATAATTGGTTTTTTTTATGAAGTAGAATTATATTAATTAGATAATCCATGAGTAGGGAACTTAGAACCGCTTACAAAGATATTTCTTCAAGTTACCTAAAAAGAAAAATTGTTCCATGGAAAGATTTAGTCTTATTTCTAGATTCACTTAATTTAAAAGAATTCTCCGTGATATTAGATGTAGGGTCTGGAAATGGACGAAATATAGGTGTCATTCAAGGAACAATACGAATCGCATTTGACCTAAGTTATGAGCTATTACTAGGGTATTGTGGACCAGATGATGGGCAAAAAGTAGCTGGAGCTGGGCCTAATTTTCCATTCAGGAGAAATTCTATAGATATCATTTTGGCGATAGCTGTAATTCATCATGGGAGAACAGATCAAATTAGATTGCAATTCATCAAACAAATGAATAGTCTATTAAAAGAAAATTCAGAGGTAATTATTAGTGTATGGCGAAAATGGAGACCTGAGATGAGATTTAAAATACTGGAGAAAATTAAAAATAAACAAAACTATCAAGATTTGGTCGATCATAATAGACCTTGGAAAGATGAAAAATCTCGGACAATATCAACCAGATTTTATCATTACTATACGTTTAAAGAATTATATTTTCAACTATTAGAATCAAATTTTATAATTGAAAAATACCAATTTCTTGGTGGAAAATCACGTAAAGACAATATATTTGTATATTGTAAGAATCTACAAAAAACTCGATAATCAATATACAGTTTTAAAGGTAAAGTATTTTTATTATAAATTTAAACAACACTTATATGGGTTTGTTTGATTGGTACTATCAACTTAAAGAAGCATTTACTAACTGGATTATTGAATCAGGTTTAACAACACCTCCTACATCTGCTGTATTTTTATTGATAGTGTCATTAGTTGTATCTTCATTTTCAGGTATAGTAAATCGATTGTTAATTAATATGGAAAAAGTACAAAAAGAATCTGCTGAAATGCAAGAGCATCAAAAACGAAAGAAAAAAGCAATGGAAACAGCCGATAAGAAACTATGGATACAGGTAAAAAGAAATGAACAAAGATTCCTTGAATTACAGAGAAATACCATGTTATCACGAATGTTACCATCTGTTTTTACCATAGTTCCTATGATGTTTGTTTTTACAACAATGCGAACTTCATTTCAAGTAGCAAGTAATACTATACTCAATAAATATTGTATTGATGGTACATATGCAGTATGTGGTCCTGAAAGTAGTCATGGTGCTGTTGTTGTATTACCTATTAAATTTCATGGATTATTATTACTTGGTAAGTGGTTCTCTCCCTATGCGGGAAATCCTGCTATATCGGTTGCTGGTTTTACTTTTTGGTATTTTCTTAGTTCAATTGTAGTATCAACACTGATTCAACGATTATTTGGAATTAATTTAACTGGAATGCAAAATCCAAGTAATCCAATGAGGCAATAATTTCAATATCATATAAAATAAAACAAATTTTACGCGATCTTTATCTGAAGTCTTTAATTACATCATTCAAATTATAGATTATGGTAAGAAAATCAGTTCGATCGGGAAAGAGAAGACTAGTTAAGACACCTGGTGGACGGTTTTATTTTAAAAAAATAGTTTCCAAACCAAATTACCATCATTGTGCCACATGTAGTAGAAAGCTTCCCGGAATGCCCCGAGGTACAACCGTAGAGATAAGAAGACTCCCTGTAAGCAAAAGATCTCCAAACCGACCTTATGGTGGACAATTATGTTCACCCTGTTTAAAGAGAAAATTAATTACTGCAAGTAGAACTTCTTAAAATACAAAGACAGATGACAATGACTCCTTTCATAATCGCAATAGGCGGACCACATGGTAGCGGTAAGTCATCAGTTTCGAAAAGATTAGCAGAAACTCTTAATATGAATTATGTGTCTGCTGGCGAGATATTTAGACAAATGGCGAATGATCGCAGGATATCTCTTGAAAAGTTTTCACAAATGGTTATTGAAGAACCAGAAATTGATAAACTAATAGATGACAGAACCAAGGAGTTAGGTGCTGTAAATAACACTGTTGTCGATGCCCAGCTTGCAGCATATTTCACCCCAAAAGATGCAGCTTTAAAAATTTGTATTTCTGCTTCTGCAACTCATAGATGGGAAAGAATCGCTAAAAGGGAAAACCGATCTTTGGAGGAATCTAAAGAAGAGACACGAATTAGGGAAGAAACCGAAAGAAAACGTTTTTTAGATCTATATAATATTGATGTATCTGATTTGACTAAATATGATGTAGTTATTAATACAGATCGAATTTCAGAAGAAAATACATATCAAATAACAGAAGCAATAGTTAAAAGAATAATGTTGGATTATAAAGACCAATAAGGAGATAGACATTTTTCAAAATACTCTGTTAATTTATCATGTTCATTATTGATTATTTCCACTGAATAATTGGATAATTCAATCTTTGGATCTCTTAGGTTTATAGGCATATCTAGATTGAATTCCGTTTTACATCGTTCAATCCAACTCTTGGGTGTTTTATCTGGAATTTGTACATTTGCCAAAGAAGCAACTTCAACAAACCATGACCGGGCAACAGAGTTAGGATTATATCCACCACCACCCATTGCCAGTACTCGTGGTTGTTCCATGTGTTGAGATAATTTTCTAACCAATGTACCTAATTTATCATATGTATTTGTTGTTAGTTGTAGATGTCCCAAGGGATCCATTGCATGACCATCAACTCCAGCTTGCCATAATATTATGTCTGGTTTAAATGATTCAACGAAAGATGGTAAATATCGTTCAATTGATTTTTGATATATTGAGTCATATGTATTTGGATAGAGTGGTAAATTTATTGCGTATCCTTCTCCATCACCGGAACCAATCTCATCAGAAAAACAAGTTCCAGGATACAGATATTTTCCAGATTCATGAAATGAAATGGTTAATACATTTGGATCATTATAAAATTCATAATTGACACCATCACCAGCATGTAAATCAGTATCTAAATATAGTATTTTGATTTTCGGATTTTCCTGCTGCAATTTTCTGATAGTAACATTGATGTCATTGTAGTAACAAAACCCAGAAGCTCTTTCTCTACTGGCATGATGAAGTCCAGCTAGGAGTACAAAGGCATTAGAAAACTCATTATTCAAGATTGATTGGGCAGCAGTCAACGTAGATCCCACGATTAGATCAGATACTTCTGCCATATGATCAAAAACCGGACAATCAGATGTTCCTAATCCGTAGAAAAAAAGTCCTTTTTCTATATCTTCATATGAGTTTGAATCAGGAACAGACAGTTTTTTCATCAATGTAATATACTCTTCAGTATGAGCTAAAGTTAAAGTTGATGGATCTACTGGATTTGGTCCAATTATTTTAAAATCATCATTATCTCTTAAATGATAATCCATGAGACTCATAGCAGCAACTATTCGATCAGGTCTCATTGGGTGATTTGGACCAAGTGAATATTTAAGAAATTCGTCTGAATATGTTAATAAAAAAGACAACTTATGTTTAATAGTTTTTTAAATCAATAAATATTGTGACAAATTTAAGTAATTATTTTTACGTTTGAAATAATTTTGAACAATAAATTAGGATAATTGGAAATTATGCATTTTTGCCTGCTTCGATTTCTTTTAAAATTACTTCAAGTAATTTTAATTCATCATTGCTTACGCCTTCAGAAATAGAAGCAATATCCCATGCATCATTTAAAATTTGTTGTTTTAAAGCAGTTAGTATATCTTCTTCATGTTCTTCAATAATCCCGTCTTCTAAAGCATCCTGTACTGCTTGATCATATACCATTACATTAACATGAACTGATTCTAATAATTCAAATTCTTCATCAGTGATTTTTCCATCTGCTTTTGCAGCCTTAGATACTGCATCAATCATTCTTTTAAATTTAGCTTCCTCTTCTTTAGCATCCATATCAATTGCTTGGTAAAATGATTTATTAAATTATTTTATTAATTACGTAAAATTTTAGTTAAAGATTCTATTTTTTGTCAATTATCTGTTTTGATTAATTTAATTCTAACTACTCGATTTGTGTAAAGTAGTTTGAGAATTAAAAATGATAGATTTACACACTAAAATGTAGATGAATATTTCTTTGCATCAAATATTGCAACTACTAAATATATTATTGTTATGCTCAGATATACATAGGTCAAATTAAAATCAATATCAATACCGAAATTAGGCCAAAATAAATCTATTAATAAAAATAATGGTCCAAAAAGAAACATAAATGTCAGTAAAAGTGAGATTGGTGTAGTTCTTGGTTTTCGTTCTCGTACCACAATATCCATAGTTAATTCTTCAAGCGCACTTAAAGCTGAGAAATCGTCATTACCAATTGGATCTTTCGCCATAAATTATAGATATTAAATAAGTAAAAAAAATGTATTGAGTACATGATGAAAAGATTCTAATTTTTAGTTGATAATTTCAATATTTGGGAATTTTTGAATATTTATCATCATAGCTTCAGGAGTGGTCCATGTTAATTTATAATCTTTAGAAATAACTTGTAATGAGTGTTCTGCTTGTTGTCTAACTTGTAAATGTGCATCTGACTTTACTAATTCAATTAAAGTAGTAATTGTAATCTGAGAGGGTAACCATCCCAAAACCTCTGCTGCTTTTTTTCTAACTTCCCAGCTAGGATCATCTTTGGCTAGTATTATAACTACAGGTAAACATGAGATATCTCTAAATTTTTTAATAGCACGTAACATGTCCCTCCTAACATAATCTTCTTCTTCAATTTGTATTTGAGTAAGAATATCTGGTAATGCCTCCTTCACTCCAAGATCAACCAATGCCAACGCAGCACTTGCCCTTGCAAATTCCCACTCTTCATTTTTCATAAATTCAAGTAATGCATTTTTTGCCCTGACATCACCTATCTTACCCAATGCTTCGGCAGCCTCATTCCTAACATATCTAAAGGGGTCATTTTTCATACTTTTGATTAATGGATCCAATGCTTCTTTCATTTCTAATAATCCCAATCCTTCTGCACAATCTCTTCTTACAAAATCGTGTTCATCATGCTCCAATAAGTAAATCATTGGTTTTAGTGCTTTTTCATAACCTAATTCACCCAGTGTTAATGCAGCCTCAGCTCGTTTCCAAGGATCAGGATGTTTTATCAATATTTCTATAAGTTTATCTTTATCCAGCATCCCTATAGTTATGTAGATTTCCTATATTTTTAAGTCTATGATATTTGAAATTGTCGATTTAACTAATTTTATCAATAATTACTTGGGCTAATTGATTTTTTGTTGATGTTAAATCGACTGCATTATGATTACTATCAATAATGAGTACTGAATTTGTGATTGTTTGGAATCCTGCTCCAGGTTGAGAAAGATCATTAGCGATTATTAAATCTCCTTTACATTTATTCAATTTTTCAATGGCTCTTTCTTTTAACACATCGATTCCAACATCCCATTCTGCTTTGAATAACACAAGAGTAGAATTAGGATATTCATTCTTTATGTGATCTGATAATTTGACCGTAGGTATCAGATGAATATTAAGGTCATTTCCACTTTTGATTTTACCTATGTTTATGTTTTTTGGTTTAAAATCTGCCATTGCAGCTGATAAAATTACAATTGCATCTGGAGTTTGTTTTAATAAGGAGATTACTTTTTCATACATCTCTTCTGAAGTTTCAACAGTTGATGTAGGAATATTTCGTGGTACTGGTAAATGGGTAGGACCTAATACGAGACTAACATTTGCACCAGATAAATATGCCTCTTTAGCAAATTCTATTCCTGTTCTTCCTGATGATGAATTTGTGATGTATCGCACATTATCAATATATTCCCTTGTTGGACCTCCTGTAATTATTACAGTACGATCTCTAAGTTTCTTTGGTGTTAATAAAATAAAAACCTCAAACATTATATCTTCAACTGAAGGTGCTTTTGCTTTTCCCTCTTCCAATACTGGATCAATTGAATGAATACCCCATGTCTTTAATTTTTCAATCCCTTCTTGAATTGGAGGTGAATTAATCAAATCTTCATGAGCTACACATAGAATAGAAATTGGGATATTTTTACCATTTAGACTAGAAGCAATTAAAGTCACTGGAGTATCTGCAATACCCGAATGTAATTTTGCAACAGTATTTGTAGTACAAGGTGCTATCAGCATTAAATCTACTGGATTATTCATTACCCCCGCTAATGCAATATGCTCTAATCTTCCAGTAATTTTAGTTATCGGTTCTTGACCTGTAGCCCACCACATGAGGTCTTTCCCAATCATTTTTGCTCCATCTTCTGACATTACAGGGATGACTTTTGCACCATGTCGTATTAACTCTCTAGCAATTTTTGGAGATAGAAAAGAAGCAACACTCCCTGTTATTCCCAAAAGAATCGTCTTTCCCTCTAATCGATTTGAATAGCTTGAAAAAATTCTAGTGCTTGGATGATTCTGCATTTTTCTTGTATTTATTTAGGAATTAATAGTTTTAAACAAATCTGTTCGATTATTCTTTTATTTACTAAAGTTGAGTTTGATTTGACCGGATGATATTAATTTGGTTTTCTGAGCATTGTCAATGATGAGAATCTGGAGCGTTGATCGGTCATTTTTTTGGATTTATTACGTTTAAATATCCGGGTAATGCCTCAATTGATATTGTAGTAGAATCATACGAAAATGGTTCTCCATCTACCTCAAAAATAAGTCCTTTTTCCGCTTCTATTTGTATTTTTGATGCATGTCCCATATATACTCCTGGGATATCCTCAGTATGTTTCCCTTTCTTTAGCATTCCCAATTTACTTACCATCCCAAACTTAGAAAAGTCCATAGCCACAGTATAGGCTAATTTATCTCCATAAGTGTCTGCATGTGGCAACATCCGATAACTGCCTGTATCCTTAGAAAAACCAGCCATCATCATCGATAAATTTCCATTTATCTCTCTTCCATCGGCATTTATTGTTGCAGGTATATTTTTCCACTTTTTAATCGCCTGCAAGGCAAGTAGAGTATATCTAAACGAACCTTTTATCCATAATAATTTTCTTTCAATTGAAGCCATATATGCAGTCAGAGCACTGACACCTGTATCCGCAAGGTTTAAAGATAAACGCGTTGAGTCACCATTTACTTTGGTTAATGGAGTTTGTATCGTTTCTCCTTCATTAATTAATTTTACTTGTTCTTCAAGAACCATTGGCCATTCAATTAAATGTTGATAATCATTTACAGTTCCTGAAATTATGAAACCAAGTGTAATTTCCTTTTTATTACTATTGTAAATTCCATTTACACATTCATTTATTGTCCCTTCTCCTCCCACTCCTACAATGGTTGTGTAACCTTCTTTAATTGCATCAGTAGTCGCTTCTAAACCCGTTCCTATTCCATCTGCAATTTTAAAATCGGATGGATATTTAATGAGTTGTTGAATTTTAGTGTACATTTTATCCCAATTCTTTCCTGTTTTACCTGCTCTCGAATGAGGATTAACCACAAAATATACTGATTTATCTTCCATAATTTCAAAAATATATTTTATCTATATTAAATTTACATCTGTAGTTATGAAATTTATAAACTACCAATTATTAATTCATGAAAGTAATATAACAAATATAGCGCGATTTCGAAAGTGGATAATAATGATTAATACATACAATCCCTATATAATCATGTATAAGTCCTTGAATTAATAATTCACTATGTATAATTATTCAAAATACTTCTAAATCTTAATATCAAAGGGATTAAAACTGTTTTCTGCAAATAAGAATTGGTAACTCTAATAGAAAGAAAAATATTAACTAGAAGTTCTTATAATTGAGAAAAAACTAATGTAGTAGTTAGATAAATTACGAGTATATGCGAAAGTTAGGTATTATGATTTTATTCGCACTGATAATCTTTGGGATGTTTCCGATAAACACTCATTCATATGAACTGCTTATCAGCCAAAATAATGTTGATTTAGATTTATATTCACCAATAAATGGATCTCCATTAAATATAAAGCAAAGCATGACATTAAGTCCAATTTTCACTCCAGACAATGCTTTAGATTATTATGTTGAATGGATCAATAGAGCAACTACATCCATTGATATACAAAATCAATATATCAAAAAATTTGAGACTGGTCCTTGGGCAGCAGATACAAATCCAATAGTTAGAGCACTTGTTGATGCCAAAAATAGAGGTGTATCTATCCGAATACAAGTAAATAAAGACACTACTGATATAGATCCAATTTGGACATATTTTGCAAGTTTAGGTATTCCGGTTCGTTGGATGGGGAGTGAAGCAACATCCACTGGTGGTAGTTTTTTAAGTGCTACACACAATAAATTGATGGTGATTGATGGAGAAACAACTATAATTTCTTCGATTAATTTTAGTGAAAATGCCTTCAAAAATAATCGTGAAGCGGGAATGATTATTCAGAATTTAGATATTAGCAATTATTTTCTCTCTTTCTTTGATGAGGATTGGGCAGATGCCGAACTTCCCCCAACATCACTACTTCAGCAAGTTTCTTCACCCATTTCTCAAAATTCATACACTTCTAATTTTATATCACATACAAATATTCCACGAACTAATTTTACAGGAATGTATAATGTTACTGCATTTGTAAATCCTGATAATGCAGAGGATACTATTTTCAAATATCTGAATTCAGCTACAGAATCAATTTATGTTAGCATGTATACCATTAGTAAACCTCTTTTTAACAATACTTTAATCGCTTTGAAGAATGCAAATCCCAGTTTAGATATACAAGTACTAATTTCTTATGACCGGGTTGGTGGTGGTGAGGATGAAGATACATTGTCTGCTGCACAATCGCTAGTAGATAACTTGATTCCCGTATATAACTCTACTACAGATAATGATAAAGTAGATGGATTTTATCATAATAAATATTGGATAATAGATGGAAAACACACCTTTGTATATTCGGGTAATTGGAGTCCACGCAGTGTTGCTGATAATTCATCATCTTTCACCTCCGGAGAGGCGAATAGAGATATGGGTATTGGTGTTTTAGATGCTCCTGATATTGCCTCTTTCTTCAAGAATGAAGTATGGCAAAAAGACGTTGATGTTGGTGCTGCTTGGGAATTACCGGTGGGTATTCAATTAACTAATTTAAAAAATGCAGACATTATATCTGGTTCAATTAATGTTGAAGGTGTAGTATTCGGAATTACTGCCACTCAGGCAAGTATATCAACAAATCAAGCTACATCTCAAATATTCAATATAGATTCAACAGGTGCGTTTTCTGTCTTATTTGATACAACTTCGCTTGAGAATGGTATTGTTGAAATAACTACATCTGTAACTGCAAATTCACTTACTTTTACAGATTCAGTTGAAGTAAATGTAGTAAACACGCCAATCGCTGGTGACTGGAGGGTATTAATTACTGAAATTTTACCCAATCCCGATATAGTTTCTGATAATGAGGGTGAATTCATTGAAATAACGAATAGCTTTCCATTTAATATTCTTATTGAAGAGTGGAGTATTGGTGATGATACAAATTCTCTTGTTTTTCCGACTGGCACTATCATTGAGGCATATTCAGACATAATTGTCGCAAGAAGTCTTTCTGGCTTTCTTTCTGCCTATGGTGAAACTGCTGATTATGAATTAAGTATGTCTCTGAAGAATACAGATGATTTTGTATTTCTAAAAAATAGTAGAGACTTATATATTGATGTTATCGCATATGGTATGATTGCTCCTGATGGATCAGAAACTAATGATCCTGCTGAAGCAGGTATATCTATTCAAAGGGCAGTTTTACATGTCGATACTGATTCTACCAATGATTTTGTATATTTATCTCCAGATCCAAGAGGGGAAATACCTCATGTTCCCATAGATGATGATAATTCTCAACAAAGCTCATCATCTGATAGCTCATCAGAAGAAGTTGTTAGCAATAATTTACTTATAGCATTAATTCTCATTCCATTAATTAAACTACGAAACAAAAGAAAATAAAGGAATAATCTATCAATTATTGTAATTATTATAATATTTGTTTGAATAAAGAGTATATGTGAATCAACAAAATATAGAATATTTAGGAGTAAAAATAGATATTTCTGATATTGATATTATTGAGTGTAGACTAAAAAGAGTAAATGCTCCATTATGTATTCAAAAATTAGAAAATTCACTTCCGATAATATCTCGAGTTATAAAAAGGAATGATAAGTTAATTTTCAATACAAATATTTCATGTAGTCGCGAGAGAGCTAAATCATACTTTCAAAAAGGGGATATTGCAATTGATTCAAGTTCGGGTAATATAACCATCTATTTAAAAGAATCTGCATCAACAAGTCCTGAAAATTTGTTGGGTAATATTGATAAGTTACCTGATTTTAGTACTATAAGGTTAACTGCTGGAATTAAACTAGAGAAAATTTAACGACTGGATCTTAGTTCATGAGGTATGGAACTGACACCAATACCGAAAGCACCCGGACCGATATTTGCACCGATTGTTGGACCTATTGAACCATGCAATAATTCAACCATGTTAAAATTTTTAATTAGTTTTTCACTTAAATTCACCATAGCTGATGGATTTAAAGCGTGCAAAACAATGGCCATCAAGGGCTCTTCTTTACTGTAGTCTCTTTTCATTGAATTAATAATAAAATCAATTGCCTCCTCAATACCTTTGGGTTTTCCAACATTTTCAACTGCCTCGTCCACCATTTTCAATACAGGATTGATACCTAATAATCCACCCAATCGGCCCCGAGTTACAGAAACTCTACCTCCTCTGACGAGATAATCAAAAACATTGGCAACTGAATATAGATTAGTGGTTTCGGAATTCTCTTTAATTCTACTGGCGATGTAATCTAAATCATATCCCATGTTAGCCAACCTAGCTGCCTGAATTACGAGTACGCCTTGATAGCCAGATACACCCGTTGAAGATATAACTTTAATTTTAACTTTCTTAATATGCTTACTGGCAAGTTCTGCAGCTTCAATAAATACGGATACCTTTCTAGGCAAGGTAATTACTAATATATCTTCTCCAGTTTCTTCTATTTCTTTAAAGACTTCAAAAAATTCATAAGGAGAAGCTTGTGTTGTTAAGGGGTGAAGAGAAGAGCTCGTTAACTTATCATAAAATTCAGGTGTAGTTAAAGTCACTCCATCCAAGAATTTTGTTCTTCCAAATAGAATATGTGCAGGTACCACTGTTATATTTAATTGATTCGCAATTATATTTGGTATATCTGAAGCACTATCTGTAACAATTCGTACCATAAAATTAACCTCTAGTTAATAATTTCTCCTTTCTCCAACTAGATTTTTTATGTTTACTCTCATGTCTGAATAATAGCCGATTGTAAAACTAACTTTAAGCTATCTATTCTTTTGGCAAATAATTCAGAAACTTCCTCATGAGTCACTTCTTTTTGCATACCTGCAGCCATATTTGTAACTACAGCAAGAGTTGCATAAGGGACCTCTAATTCTCTTGCCAAGAATGCCTCAGGTGCAGAGGTCATTCCAGCAAAATCCGCACCAAGGATCCGATACGCATTTATTTCAGCTGGTGTTTCAAAACGAGGACCATTTAATACCACCATTGTACCTCCATCAAACACATTTTCGGATAATTTTTGACAAGCACTAATCAATCTGTTTCTAACAGTATTTGCATAGGGTTCAGACATATCCTTGTGCACAACACCACTAAGGTGATGATTGTTTCTAGTTGTTACCTTAAAATCCGATCCATCAAAAAAAGTAGAATGACGACCACTTGTCAAATCCAGTATTTGATTTGGAACTGCAAATGTCCCAATAGGAATATTATCCCGTAATGATCCAACTGCATTTGTTGCAACTACATATTCTAGATTTAATTTATGAGCAGCATAGATGTTTGCTCTGTAATTAATATTACTTGGCAAGATACTGTGAGACTTTCCATGTCTTGGGATGAAGAAACATTTTATCCCTTCTATATTTCCTTTTTCTAAAGTCACTTCACCAAAAGGTGTAGTCACGTCTATTTTCTCGTTATTTTCTAAGAAATCATAAAAACCGCTACCACCAATTATTCCAATCATAACTACCGTGATGATTTTACTCATTTAATATATTTCAATATAACCTGATTTTTGGATAATTATTTTTTCACATAACAGAAAGTATTAGATAATTAGCTTAGATACTTTATATATGGAAATTGGTATCAGGGCAAAGTACATTCTTAGTTTTCATGAAAATCAACCAAAAGTTATTGAAAATGGTTCCTTGATAATATCGGGAAATAAAATCAGCGCTGTTCAAACACATCAAGATATATCAACAGATGAAGTATATGACTTTCCACAACATGTATTGATGCCAGGTCTAGTAAATGCACATACTCATGCTGCAATGACGCTATTTCGAGGATGGGCTGATGATATTCCATTACATTCATGGCTTAATGATTATATATGGCCCATTGAAGCAAAACTTACTCCAGAATTGGTGGAAATAGGTGCAAAAATGGCTGCGGTCGAATCAATTAAATCCGGTTGTACAATGGTAAATTCTATGTATTGGTATCCTCAAAGTGAAGCAAAGGCATTTCATTCTATGGGAGTAAGGTTGTTAAGCGGTCCTCCCATTATTACCGGTGTGACAAAACTAAAAGATAATGAAAAACTAATTGCAAACTGGCATGGAAAGGATGATCTCATTAGAGTCGCTCTTAATCCTCATGCACCTTATACCGTATCTGCTGAAGAATACAAGGAAGTTTATCAATATAAACAAGATTTCAATGAGAAGACAAATCTTCCCCCATTATTTATTCACACTCATTTGGCAGAAGGCAAGGGAGAGTTGAAGTTAATTCAAGATTTTGCGGTAAAAAATGGTTTTGAAGTTGAAACATCAATAAAAAGTCCTGTTGAATACCTAGCCAAACTAGATATTTTAGATGAACAAATGATTGCTGCTCATTCTGTCGAATGTTCAGATAATGATTTGAAAATTCTGAAAGAGCATAATGTAGGTATTTCTGCTAATCCTGTTGCAAACATGAAATTAGGTCATAATATACCACGAATTGATAAAATGGCTGGAGGAAATAGAGTTGGATTGGGGACTGATGGACCATCTTCAAATAATAATTTAGATTTATTTGAAACTATGAAAATGGCTGCATTGACACAAAAAAGTAAAAATCAAGATCCATCAATAATTCCAGCTAGTAAGTCACTACAAATGGCGACATATCAAGGTGCTAATGTGCTGGGTTGGGCAAATTCAGGTGCAATAAAGGAAAAATATCTTGCAGATTTAATTATCATTGATTTAAAGCAACCTCATTTAAGACCTATAACTAATTATAATTCATTGATTTCTCATCTTGTATATTCTGCCCATGGACAAGATGTAACGGATGTTATGATTAATGGAAAATGGCGAATGAGAAACAATTCTATTATTGACTTTAATATGGACGAGTTTATCGATAAATTTGATACTAATGTTTATGATTTAATTAATTCATAATTCATTTTCTCTTTAATATTATTTATAATAATTCAAAAATTTATCTAATTATGGAGATAATAAAATCAACAGAGAATATTGAGGAATTAGCTGTAGATGGAATCGTTTTGGGTTGTTATAGTAATTATAATTTCACCGAACACGCAGGTATGAGACTATCTTCTTATTTAGAAAAATACAAAGAACTTGAAGAGTTTAATGATGAAAAAGAAAATATTTTGTTGTATTATATAGACGGAATAACTGCACCAAGAGTAGTCATCGCTGGATTAGGAAAAAAAGAAGAGCTAGATCATGAAAAAGTTAGGATTGCAGCCAATAATGCAGTGAAATTGTTGAGGAAGAAAGGTGCAAAGAGAATTGCGATTGAAGTACTAGGAAATGATGGTCAGAGTACATCAGAAGGAGTTTTATTAGGATTATATGAATTTATAGAATTAAAATCACAACTTAAAGACCATAAATTTGTCGAGTCGGTAACCTTTGTAGGTAACGAAAATCAGCTAATTGATGTTGATGTAGGAATTATTACATCAGAGGCACAAAATAAGGCTCATAGAATGGCGAATTTACCTGCCAATCATGCAACACCTACCATATTTACCGATTATACTAAGGACATTTTTAAGGATATTAAGAATACTGAAATAATTGTTCATAATGAAGAATGGGCAAAAGAGAAGAAAATGGGATCATTTTTATCTGTAGCTGCAGGAACTGATGAACCCGCTAAATTCTTAGAAATACATTACAACGGAACTAAAGACGATGTAAAACCATTAGTACTTGTTGGGAAAGGAATAACATTTGATAGTGGTGGAATTTCATTAAAATCCGGTACAGGAATGGGTTTGATGCGTGGGGATTGTACTGGTGCCTCTGTTGTCATTAATTCGATTTATGGAATTGCTAAATTAGGACTTAAGTTAAATGTAATTGGATTAACTCCATTAACCGAAAATTTACCATCTGGAAAAGCAACTAAACCTGCTGATGTTGTGGTTGCATCTAATGGAAAATCAATTGAAATTGATAATACTGATGCAGAAGGTAGATTAATTCTTGCAGATGCTTTAATATACTCAGAAACCTTCAATCCATTTGCAGTAATTGACATTGCAACCCTTACTGGGTCTATGATGAGTGCTATATCTGATGGATTTATTGGTGGTTTTTCTAGATCTGATGTACTATGGAGTGAATTAGAAAAAGCTGGTATTCAATCTCATGAACGATATTGGAGAATGCCATTAGATAAACATTATAAAAAGCAAATAAAATCAGATTTAGCAGATGTTAAAAATACAGGTGGATCGCGAGCAGGTGCAATTACTGCTGCTTTATTTTTAGCAGAATTTATAGAGCTTGAGGATTGGGTTCATTTAGATATAGCGGGAGTTTCATTCCCAGAAAATAGAAAACCATATCATCCAAATGGAGTATTGGCATTTGGCACTAGATCTATCATTCAATATGCCCGAAACATCGTTTCTAAGGGTTAGGGCTTACATATCCCTTTTTATTACTTATAAAACCGTCCAAGACAAAAATATTGAATGTTACTAGACAATCAATAAATTTGGTTATTTTTCTACAAATCTCTGTTTATTATGTTGTTACTATCACAAAAATTTGATAATAAGTACTAGAATAATTGAAATATATGGCTTTACTCGATGAAAATGAAATTCTAGGTGTAAGTTGGAGTACTTTTGTTACATTCTTAATAGTAGGAGCTCTATTATCCTTTACTGCTAGTATATTATTCAGAAAAATCTATGGAAATGAATCACTATCCTACAAATTAGTAAATAATGTATTAATTTTATTTGCACCAATTAGTATAGTTGGTTTTACTATTGGTATTAATTTAAATAGTACAAAGGCTTTGGATGAAAAAATTGTCAACATATCAGTAATATCTGCATTCATGCTATTTTTTGCTATATACATCCTATTTAACATAAACAAAGTAGTAAAAATTCACATGCAAGAAATAAATCAAATTACAACAAGAGTTGCAAAAGGTGATTTAACAACTCCTCATTCATTTAATTTGATAAATCAAAATGACATCCTATTTCCTTTTTATCAATCATTTACCCATATGCTTGAAAATTTACGAAATGTCGTTTCCGAAATCCTGCAAACTGCAGGTCAAGTAGCCACAACAGCCGAGGAAATTGCCTCTTCTACCAGTGAAGTAAGTTCTAGTAGTTCCTCCATTAGTTCCATCATGGATAATATTTCCAGAGGTTCTCAGGTTCAAGTACAAAAAGTACAGGATGCAAGAGGATTAGAAGAAGAAATGGAAAAGGTTATCGAAAGTAGTTTTGAGCGAATTTTTGAAAGTATTGAATTAGTTCAAGAAATTTCAGAAGAAACAAACTTACTTGCGTTAAATGCGTCAATTGAAGCTCAAAGAGCTGGACAAGCTGGACGAGGCTTCTCAATTGTAGCTCAAAATGTAAGAAAATTATCAGATGATACAAGAACATATTCTGATCAAGTACTTGAATTATTAAATGAAATTGAAATAAATATTAAATCAAGCCAACAGAATATATCCAAATCAATTGCTCAAATTCGAGATGTTTCAGAAGATGTAGCCTCATCATCAGAGGAGGTTTCAGCTTCCGCGGAGGAACAAGCTGCAACTCTAGAAGAAATGGCTGCTGGTTCTCATGAACTAGCCAGATTAGCTGGTAAATTAGAAGAAATAGTCAGACAATTTAATGTAAAATAAAATTGAATTATTATTATATGCCAATATTATCATTATCTTATTTTATAAACTAATAGTAAAAAAAAATGATAACCTATACCCCTATTAATCATCCTTCCCAAAATATTTAAATTCTCGGTAATAGGGAAATAGTACAGTAAGTAGGTGGTTTTAATTTGCCGAATATTTTTGCATATGTATTTATTAATCTAGAATTTGATCAAGAGGATAAGGACATAATTTCACCTCTCCTACAAATAGAACAAGTAGTTGAAGCACACCGGATTCTAGGAGTTTACGACATTATTGTATTGATCAGTGCAGACACACCAAAGGAGTTGAAGGACATTACAATTTCTGTTATTCGGAAAATTAATCATGTCAAATCTACAATAACCATGATAAGTTTAGATCATCATATAACAAACAATTAAATCATTTCTTTAATTAAAGCAATTCCTTCCTCAATAATCTCATTACTAGTAGCGAAGGATAATCTGATGTAACCCTCACCTGCAGGGCCAAAAGCAGATCCTGGAGTAACTGCAACTCCCTTTTGAAGTAATAGTTGTTTACTCCATTCTGCAGAATTGTCAATATTTGGTAGTTTAAACCAATTATAAAATGCTCCTTTTGGTGCTTCAAATTCAACTGGTAAGTCTGATAATAAATCAACAGTTAATTTCCTTCTTTCTGGCATGATATTATTAATTAATTGTTTCATCTTATCGAAATATTGGAAAGCTACTACTCCTGCTTGTTGAGCAAAATTTGTAGGACATGACGTTGTTAATTGATTAATTTTCAAAATCTCTTTAATTATCTCCTCATTTCCGATAACATAACCAAGTCTATATCCAGTCATGCTGAACGTTTTTGATAATCCATTCAATATTACACCTGTTTCTTCCCAGTTTGGAATTGAACCCAAAGAATGATGTTTATTATCATCATAGAGATATTCATTATACATTTCATCGCTGATTATTAGAATATTATGAGAAGAACATATATCAAATAATTTCTGAAGATTTTTCTTAGTTATAGTTCCACCAGTAGGGTTACATGGACTATTTAGAACACATGCTTTGGTTTTATTATCTATTATTGATAAAAATTCATCTTCATTGAAATTAAAATTATAATCAGTTTCAATAAATTGAGGATTAGCACCTAGCGATTTTACAATTTCTACATATGAAACCCAACTTGGATTAAGAATAATAACATTATCACCTGGATTAACCACACTCCACAAAGACGCAAATATACCCATTTTTCCTCCGGATGTAATAATTGAGTTTGTCAATGGGTCCAAAGGTTGATGTAGGTATTGGTTATAATAACTCATTACTGATTTCCTAAGTTGTGGTATTCCACTACTTACAGTATATTGAGTGTTTTCAGCAATTGCATCTTTTGTGGCTTGTATAATTTCATCAATAGGTTTGAAATCTGGTTGACCAATCTCTAAATGAAGTATTTTTTTTCCTTGAGATTGCAATTTTTGTGCTTCTGCAAAAATCTGTGCAGTAATTGAACCTGATACCTTTTTTAGATTTGTTGAAAAATTCATTTATATTCCTTTACCAAAATTATGCAGGTTCAATTGTCATTGAAGGAGATGTAGATTCAACAATTACCTCAGTACCTCGATTAGAAACTGCAACAATAAAACCTGTAGTGGATACTTTTATTTTACTAGACCTTATTCTATTTCCATTACCCGTTGAGATATTCTTCTCTGAGGTAGTTCCTTGCCAGTATAAAGTAGTACCACTTTTATCTCGAGAGGTAGTAATTAGATCTGCTGCCTTTAGTATGGCAACTACATCATAAATTCGTCTTTTAGGTACATTTAATGTTTTAGCTAATTCAGCATTATTAATACCCTGAGGTGAGATTTTTTTAAGATATTCTATTGCGGTTGTTGCCATGTCTTCTAATCTCATTAATTTCTAATCCTATATTTCTACTGATTTTATTATTCAAAACTTTTTTCATAAATATTTAGCAGTAAATCACTGTATTTTGAGAAATTTGTATTGTTTATATATTTTGAGTAGAATTAAACTGAGTTACTATAGAATTTGATAGTTTTTTATCTCTCGATGCGATGACGGAATAACCCGTTTTAAAATCATCTAGAGGAATATTTTTACTTTGGAGTGAATTATTTATAAATTGAAAATCATAACCAATATTTTGAAGTATTATTTTTGCTGCTGCAAAATCATGTGTTTTTAAAACGCCACGAATATCTGCAAAAATATCATTGGTATTAATTGCAACCATAGCTAGCTCCCATGCCGCAGAACCAAGAGATCTAACTGTATAGGTATCATTGTTCATAAAATCCAAATAGTAGTTACGAGAATTTTTACCATATGCATAATAGGACATTTTAATACCATTTTGATCATCAAATTTGGTGTATGTAAGTTGATCTCCATTAAACCATGATCCAGAATCATTACTTGAAAAAAATAAATCTTCACCATATAAATTTAATATATAGGCTTTATCAAGGTCTCCAAGAGTTGGATTTTCTTTATATTTACCATATGCTAAAGAGATACAACCAATTGGTACTCTATTTTTGTAGTTATGTGAACCATCAAGTGGATCTAACAAAAATATAAATGAACTTTCTTTATCTTCACTGGGATTACCAATTTCTTTTACTCCACTTTCCTCTGAATAAAGAACACCATTTACTTGTTCTGAAATCAAGGTTCTAATAAAATTGTCCTCAGAAACGATGTCTGCTTCTATTGCTATTTGACCCGCAGCATTCACACCCACTGCTTTATTCAATGTATTGAATTGATATCTAGATATTGCATTTTTTGCCTTAATTAGTGCCTTATTTATTTTCAGATCAATTCTCTCAACCGGATGATTTAGCCACATCAATATAATAACTCCAAAATAAACATGTTATGTAATTCTAATCTTACACTTATTTGTGTATCTCGTTACAAATTAAAACTTTTATTAAAATCGTAAGTTTAAAAGATCTATCCTATATTACTTTCTATTTTTTTACTATAATATTTAATGATTTGATATTTGTTAAATTATTAAGTCTTGAAATTATTGTTGAAGCATCAATGAATCCTGAAGAGCTTATAACTAAGGAAAGTGATGAAATGTAAATTCTATCTTCCTTTAACATATTTTTTATTGAATTTAATAGAGTTAAAATAACTTCTAAAGGTAAATTTGTTAATGAATTTTTGGATTGATCTGATTCTATGTTGACTAATGTAAGATCTACATCAACAACAGTTAATCCAAGTAATAATTTTAAAGGAATGAGTTGATTTATCAAACTTGCAAAATCATTTATTTTTAATTCATTACTATTTATTTGAATTTGAAAACTTTCATTAAATGGAAATTTACCTGTATAAGGCAGTATAATTTCAATTTCACCAACGACTTTCTCATCACTAATTTCAGTATTCAATATCAATTGTAAATTTTCGATTTCAGAGATTGAGTTGATTTGTGTTGATTGCAGTTTTTGTATTGTCAATAGATTTTGTTCTACCAATTGTTTTATTGGTGATAATAATACATCTGTACTGGTAATCTTAGGTAATTGCGTATCAGTATGAAAGGCCTCAACAACATTTTTTATTGTTCTCAAATTTGTTTTACTATTCAATATATGCAATAAATACTCACTTGATATAGTAGTAAATACGATTCCATCGTTAATTAAAAAATCAATAATATTTTCAGAACTTGGTAAATATTTATTTTCTGTGTGAATTACTCCATTCTTTATGTAATCTATTTGATTGAATGAGGTAATAATATATTCAGTTGACCTTGAGCTAAGTCGTTGTATCAAATGATCGTACTTCAATTTTAACTTTTTATCAATATATTTCAATGCAAGAAATTGTTTAAGCTTATCTATCCAATCATATGTACTTGAATATAATAGAATTATCGAATTGATTTGGGGATTGATATTTCCCTTATTCGTAAAGTAAAGCAGATCATAGTTTGTTTTATTATCAATATCCTTTATGAGTAAATTAATTTTGTCCATTGAAAATGACTTGTTTTCTGATGAAAACAACAATTTGTACAAATTTGAATTATGTCGATCTCTTAAGATTTCTTCAATAAATTGTGTTATATCTGAATTATTTATTTTAATAGAATTATCTGATACTTGCTTAATAATATTTGGTTCAACTTTATAAACGAAATTATTATTATCTCTTGTCAGATACCATTGATTTTCTTCAATTTTATCCATTATATCTATTATTATACCTTTGGACACAAATCTATTCTGACAAATATGTATTATTTCTGATTCAGTAGTTGAGTAACCCAAGAGTGAGTTTAATCCAATAATGTTTGTAATTTTGATCGCTAAATTTCCCAAACCATGGATACGGTGAATGTCTTTTACAATTACATCATATAATTCGTGATTTGAAAGAAATCGATAAAATTCTTCTCTTACAGATAAATTTGTTAAATCGATATATGCTATAGAAATATCGTCTGGTAGATTTTGTACTACTATAGATAAAAGACGTAAGATACCTCGCAAATACTGAAAACCTGGTTTTTGATACAATCGATCCCATAATGACTCTATAAAATAATAATTAAATGGAAAAAAGGAATCCAATTCCTGAATTTCTGTATATAAAGATTGAATATATGTATTTTTTATTTTAGGATTAATATCTTTGAAAAAATAGCTTGTCAATAACTTATTGAAATCTTGTTTTATAATTGGGGAATGTCTTGATGAAATTCTATTAAATATTGCATCTAAATTATCAATGATATCTATTACGTCCATAGATTCATTTTGGTATAACTGTTGATCTGATGGGATAGAAATAAGTAGTGCTGCATTTTTTGATTTTGCAACTTCAACGCTTAATTGTTGTAAAAATACAAGAGCTAATTCCTTTTTATTAGTATCACCTTCTTTTATTGCATGTAATTTTTTTAAATATACTACTATTTCATCAATTATTATTATTAATGGTTTATTTTGCAAATAGTTTTTGAATTCAGTAAAAAAATTGTTTGATGTTGATTGAAGCTTTAATTTGTCTATTATAATGGTTTGTAAATCCACTTCATCTTGATTTAATCCATCCATGTGCAATATCATGTCTGAATTGTTTTTTGAAATCACTTCAACTAATTTACTCAGTAGTTGAGTTTTACCACTTCCAAATCCACCATAAATTACATGAATTGAATTTATTGATTCACCCTCAATTCTTTTCATAAGTATATCTACTAAATCCTTGTATACAGTAGAGGGATAAAAATTTGTAGAATTATTAAGATATGAGTCTATATTGCCCGAAAATTTATCTAATGTATATGTGAGAGTATTTTCTCGTAATATTAAATCTCCATCTTTTGTCAACTTCCTTATTGATGATATGGAATTGTTACTCAAATCTTACACCAAATTTACATTAGATTATATAATTACTTAGTTCGTTTAATCACGTGGTAGCCAAACTTTGTTTTAACAGGAGGTGAGATTTCACCTACATTTAATTTAAATGCAACAATCTCAAACTCTTTTACCATTTGACCTTTCCCAAACTCTCCTAAATCTCCACCCTTCTTCTTTGAGGGACAAGTTGAATAGGTTCGAGCCAGTTCAGCAAAATCTTTTCCACTGGTAGCTAATTCATATACTTTTGCTGCTTGATTGTGCTTTTCAACTAATACATGACTTGCTTTTATTTTATTTGCCATGATATTCTCTTCTCCTGATTTTATTTGAGTTATTTCTTATAATCTGTAAATAAATCCTTAATTTTTACATCAGATGTACCCTGAAGAATTACACAAGATGGACTAAAAATAAATGGCAATTCCAAGTGAAGATCATTACAAGGATCTATAATTTTATTTAAATTACCTTCATACATCATCTCAGGATTTATTCCTCCAAACAATCCTCCTTTAAATAATTTTTTGGCTTCTTGAAAATTAATTCCCTTGTCATGATGCCAATTGACTGCATCAGGAGCTAATTTATCTAGGGATTCTTTAAATCTAACATCATCACCATGAAGATGTAATACTGTGAATTCCGATTTTTTCTTTATTTCTTGAAAGACCCGGGAGTTTAATTTTAATAGTTTTTTCATCATTGAGTCTGAGAAACCTAATTGCTTATCTGCTGTTTGAATCGCATAGAAAATTCCATTAGAACCTGCATCAATACATGATTTCGCATATTCGATGGTTGTATTTTCGATTATTTTGAATGCAGCTTCAACATATTGTCCATAATTGTCTGAATCATCCAGATGATCCTGAAATTTATTTGAAGACAATTTTCGAGCAACCATAACTGGTGAAAAAATAGTCATCATCATAGGAATATCTGGCAATTGTTTGGACATCTTCTGAACATACTTTATTTGTTGGCCATAAACACCATCATTTGGATCAATTTCCTTTATTTTATCCCAATCACTAATTTTATCAATTATACAACGAACACATTTGCTAGATCCGTCACTTCTAGCATCTGTACTTCCTCTTCTTATTTTGCAACCAAAATCCTCGACACAATATCTTCCTTGTGGGGATAATTTGACAACATCCGAAGGAAATAATCTGTAATCCTTAAGGGTATCCTCAACAAGATAATCAATATTATGATCTCGCTGTGGGTAATGTCTCCAATAACTAACTAACTTTTCTTGTGTTGTTTTACCCTTTATTGTTTGAATTACATTATCCATTAATTTCAATGAAATTATCTATTAATTATAAGTTTTTCAAGGCTTATGTTTAATTTTGCTAGATTTATGGTTTATTACCTTAGAAATTTTATTGTTTGGTGATTATGGTTGTACTTTGAATCCTTTTTCATATGAAAATAAACCATCCATAAAGGTCTTAGGACTCTTTCTTCTCTTACCACGTTGTCGAGTTA
>JAOUKW010000009.1 GCA_029882335.1 Candidatus Heimdallarchaeota archaeon
TCTCCACCATAAAATCTTTCTTTCACAGTTATATTTACACCATTGAGTTGATACTTTTTACCCAAAATTTCTGGATCACATAGAGCAAGTAGTCGTTCCTTAGCATCAATGTGAACCTTTACCAGAAAATTCACGTTATCGACCTTAGCTTAAATTTCGAATGCCAGCAGTGGCACCACATGCATCGCACTTTAACATCTCAATTCTATTTTGAGTAATAAAACGGGTATCTGGTTTTCTACATTCTGGACAAATTACATAATCATTGATATATCGCTCAAATAATTTTTGAACTTGAGTACGGATATGCTTTCCTTGAAAAATAGCTCGAGATCCTTCTACACTTCCTGAAGTTCCGATTTCATTTGTAAAAAACTTTAGAAAGTGACTTTCAGGTCTTGCGATAAGTGTTTGTAATTCTTTGAAATTTCTGAAAAATGTTCTGTTTCCCTCGATTTGAGAGTCAACCTTGGGGATAATAAAACGATCTGTTTCCGTACTATGTTCGGGTAATTGTGTTTTTGCACGTTTTAAAATATTAGAATATACTTTCTCAGGATTATCATTGTATTCATTCCACATACATGCATGTCAACTCTCTAATTATTTAAGCCTTTTAAAATATACAGTATTTGATCATAATTTCCTTGATAAATAAACACTATACTTTAATCCGCCAGATCAGATTGTAATTTAATAAGATTTGCCCTACGATTAATTTCCCATTGAATAGATAAATTAGTCTGAATTATTTCTGGAATAATATACATTTCCTCATTATATTCCCGCACTTTACCAATTACATCGATTATTTGTCCTTCCTTAACTGGGTTTATCATTGTATATTGATCCTCAATACTACCATCATCCCGTTTTATCGGTCTACTCCACATACGGAGCTCAATAGTATCACTTCCATCATCAAGTAGTATGATACAATTTTTGTTTCCTTCATTAGAATATTCATTCTTAGATAGAACCACTCCAAAGATCCTAACTTTTGAAATCACCTTATTATTCAACCTATAGATTTTCTGATCCTCTAAATCTATTATTTCTCCCAAATATATTTGACTTATTCTCATTAATTTACCAGGTTTTCTTTTTCTAACTTTCATTGACATAAGTTAATTGTTAATTTATTATTTAAATCCTATAAGTTAAATATCTGAATTAATGAAAATCTATGATTAATATTCTTGGATAATTTCTAATAGCTCAGATAAACTCTTGTTAATTATTGTTTCTTGTTTATCAATATCTCTTGTGTATTCTCTCATGATTTTTTGATAAAGATCTTTTGCAGTTTCTCCATTTTTATATGCCTTTCTTGCGACTTGGGCATTTCTACGTAGATCTTTTTGTTTTTGGTTTGCAATCATAATTTTATCTACCAATCGCTCATACTTAATTCCTTTTGATGAGAGGTCTTTTACAGCTAGTTCTAATTCGCCATTTAACTCACGTAGACGTTTATTAATGGATTTTACTTGACCGTCATATTCTTTTTGACTCAGTTTTCCTCGCTTTCGTCTATCCTTAATTTCAACAATACGTTTGTTTGCACCTGCTTGTTCTCTATAGAGATTGAAGAAAGTATCTATTTCACCAATGGGAATTTCCTCTTTCTCAACTTCAATTGCTTTAGATGATCTAAATCTCAATTGTGTTGTGAGGAATATTATTGAAATTAATGAAATCATTGCAATTAGGAATGTTATTAGATATTGAATATGACCCCAACCAATTCCTTTTGCATATTGGTAAGTCAGTTGAAAACCAACATTATCGATATAATTAGAATTATTCAGTTGTATGTGGATATCAATATGTTGTAATATAGAAAATTGATTTCGAGAAGTAGAACTAAAACTTCTATAACTAACATGTTTAGATGATGGAGTGTAACTATGATTGAGGAAATTTGCACCTACAGGTAATTGATAAATTACATTTATCTCTCTTGCAGTTACATTATAATCCCCAGCAAGTGTGGAATTTAAGGTATAGATATCGCCCTCTACACTTACAACATTCGTCATATTAAATTCATACTCAACAAAGAATGTATATGTTTGACCTCCAAGAATTCCATTTCTAAAATTAACTTCTAATTTATCTTTACTCGGTCCGTCAGATACAGTTGTTGTTGTTGGATAACTGGTTTCATCATCTCTTGTTCTCAGATTTAATGGACCAATATCATCATATAATTTAATTACCTGACCATCACTAGGTATACTTAAAGTATATTTCCGGAGATTATAGACTAAGTTAATGTATTCATCATCATCGGGAGTTATGGGACCATCATGTCGAACAACCAATTGTTCCTTAACAAATACTTTACCCCAAGGATTTATCTGAACAATCTTGGTAATACTGTCTAAACTATAAGGTATAGTGGTAGATTGAGCAGCAAGGGTAGTTTCTCTTCTTGTTAGTGATTTGAATGTTATTTCAGCAAGATCATAATCCTCTTGTAAACCTTCTATTGAGTTGAAAGAAGATCGTGAGAAATTGAGCCAGCTTACATCACGTTCATTTGCAGTAGGATACTCAACATTTTCAGCATTTGTTATTTTTTCATTCATGCTAATATCAAATGAATCTAATTCTGCCTTCAATGCTAAGTGAATGTTAGCATTTTTAACATTTAATCCTCTAAAGATTGGGACTACTGGTATCATGAATTTGCCTTCTAATCCAGTCCCATTTAGGGCAAATGAAATTGAATCGGATACAATAATTTTAGTTGCCATGTATACTACGGTAGTAGTATTCTGGGCTAATGTTTGATTTTCTTTAATATTGAAGGTAAATGTAGTTAATGTTGGTTCTGTAGTCTCAATTATTGGTTGTAAATTATTACGAGACATTAGACCTGCAGAAGTATCTATTTGAGAATAAGCAAAAACTTGAACTGCGTGTTTGGCAAATTCGTTGGGTATTGAGTAATTAATGGCACCTATTTTAGTGTCATTATCGTGAAATATTAACTCAAAGCGATCTTCCAAAACGATTTTAGCATCTAACTCAATTGTCATATTCCTTGTAAAATTTGTAATAGTTGCATTAAATACCTCATCTTCATCTCTGATGAAGTCCATAGGTAATACAGTGCGTTCAGTTTCAGTTTCTATTGGTGTATCAACACTATAGGCCTGAAAACTCGAGAGTAGTAATAAATTTATAAATAGCAATAATATAATCGTTTTGGTATTTTTCAAGGGTACACCTCTATTTTGTCTTGATCATTTTCTGAAATTAAATTGTTATTTAAAGTTCTTTCGAGATGAAACACACTTATCATACAAATATTATTATTCGACTGTAAAATAGATTATTTTATATTTAATTTTACTTCTTTTCCGCAATGAGAACAGTTTATTACATGAATACCACTAGGAATATCAATATCTGCTACTTTCCTTGCACAAAAACAAACATATCCCTTTAACCTAGCGGGATTACCTGCAACAAAACCGTGATTAGGTACATCTTTTGTGACAACAGATCCAGCAGCAACCAAAGCATATTCACCAACAGTAAGTCCACAAATGATTGTAGAATTTGCGCCTAAACTAGCTCCTTTTTGTATCAAAGTAGGAATTATTTGCCATTCACCCATTGCACGTGGATATAGATCATTGGTAAAAGTTACATGAGGACCTACAAATACCTCTGATTCAATTGTTACACCCTGATATACAGATACTAGATTTTGAATCTTTACATTATCCCCAATAATTACATGGCTATCAACATAGGAACTCTTACCAATAATTACATTCCGACCAATTTTTGCATGATCCCTGACGTGTGCAAAATGCCAAATTTTACTGCCCTCATTAATTTCAGATAATGTCTCAACTATTGCGGTTGGATGAATATATATGTCTGACAATTCGATTTTCACCTATTACTTATGAATTAAATACATCAATGAGCTATTAATGATATCTATAGTACTTTGTAAATAAGAAAAAAAAGATGATGATTGACCTAATCTTTATCTACTAATAATTTAAATCAAGATGTATTGGAATTCAATAAATAAGGGGAGACCTATGAAACAAATCCATTTCATCCACACCAGTGATTGGCACATTGGTTTTATGCAATATAACAAAACAGAGAGATATCTCGATTTTTTTAAAGCAGCTGATGATGTAGTCAAAAAAATCATCAAAATTAAACCGATGTTTGTTCTACATACTGGAGATATATTCCATAATGCCAGACCATCCCCAGGAACAATCAGACAAGTGGTAAGGATTTTAAATAGATTAAAAAAAGAAAATATCCCTCTTTTCATTATTAGAGGGAATCATGATGGTAAATCTGCAAAAATATTAGAAAGTGGTGGTAACACAATTTCTTTACTAAGGGAATTGAAATTAGTTAATTACATTGATGATGAAATAATGACAGAGGAATATCATGGAATATCAGGTGTATCAATTCTTGGAGTAGGTTTTTATCCAGGAAATATTTTAAATGAGAAAATTGAGACACTATTACGAAATTCACCAGACTTTCTATCCAACAATGATTATAAAATAATTGCTTTTCATGCCTATGTACAAGGTCAATTAGCTGACTTTCATCATATTTCTATTAATCAAGTATCAAAACTTGGTGTCGATTATATTGCTGCAGGTCATTATCACATACCTTGGAAAAATGAAAAATTAAAATTATTTGCACCAGGTAGTACTGAAACTACATCTACCAACGAATGGAGACGAATGGATCTCAAAGAAAATATTTGTATGTACTCCAGTTTTTATGAAATAAAATCGGAGTACCAAGATAAATGGAAAAATCCACAAATAATACAACATCAAGTTCTTGTACGACCAAAAGCTATGCTTTCACTTGAGACCGATACCATAGAAAATCTTAGACAAAGTATCATCAATGAATTATTAGATAAAAAGAAGATAATTGCAAAATATGAACCAAGCTTGTTAAAACATAACCCAATGGCATTAGTTAATATATTGTATTCGAAGAATCAAGACGACCTAAGAATGGTGGATTTATCTGGTCTTGAAAAAGAAACTGGATATCTACATATTAACATAAATATGTTAGGAGAAAAAGATAGAATCATTATTAGTGCAGATACCTTGAAAAATCAAGATATAGAGGAAATTTTGAGAGACATATCAGGTCTACCAGAAGAAGAATTAGATGATTTTCTAAATGAATCAATGACATTGCTCCAAATATTCCGTGATATCCCTATTTCAAGAGACATGAATACCGAACTTTTTACAGAAATAACAAATATCCTATCAAGCATAGATGCAACTAATTCGGGAGATGACCAACCAAAGATTATATCATTCAATAATTCCCCGTTAAAAAAAGAGATTCAGAATGATAAAGATCAAATGGTAGAGAAAAAAGATAATAATCTTACAAAAAATAAATTGGAGGACTACTTTTGAATAGTCTTGTAATCAATAGTATTGAATTAGTAAATATTCGATGTTTTGAAAAATTTTTCCTTCAATTTTCTACTGGTTCAAATGTTATCACAGGTGAAAATGGGGCAGGAAAATCAACAATTCTTACCTCTATAGGGTATGGATTATTTGGCAATCAATATCTCACAAAAATGTCCTTAAAAACGACTGATTTGATAAAATGGGGAGAAGAAGAAGGTACAATAAACTTAGTCTTTACAATACAAAGTCAAACCTATGAGAGTCGACATCGAATTAATCTCAAGAATAAAAATAAATGGGTAATAAAAAAATATAAAGAACAAACAATCTTATCCAATACATTATCTGAAAGTAAAGAATTGATCCTTAAGTTATTTAACTATAAAGTTGACCACATAGTTTATAAAAATGCATTATGTAGCCCTCAAGGCCAATTAACTAGTTTATTGGATGAGTCACCTCAAATAAGAAAAGATCAAATACGTAAGATACTCGGATTACATGATTATACCATCGCCACCAGTCACATGAGGAAGTTTAATACACAACTAGAAAATAATATTCAAACGCATAGTAATATAATCAATTCCATTGAACAATTCATAGATGACCCTAAAGCAATAGAAATAGAGATACTTAACCAAAAAAACTATTTAGCCCAGAGAATTCAGGAGCTAACAAAAATATCAAACAATTTAAAAAATTTAGAACAGGAGATTCTCGATCAGACCATACTAGATCAAGAAATCAACAATCTTGGAAAACTTATACGTCAAGCTAAAGCAAATATAGAAAATCTCTCAACCGAAAATGATAAACGAGATGTAGCAATTAATGACTGGTTTACTACAATAAATATGAATAGATTGAATTATGATGATTTAGCAAATAAGTATTCAAACAACAAAACTATTGAAGACCAGTTACAAAATCAAAAAAACCAATTGGAAACAAGTATACAATCATTTAATGAAAAATTAATTGAAAAAGACAGGAAATTAAAAGAAATTGAGTCAATAGAAGCGATTTTAACGGATTTACAATTAAAACATAATGAGACTACAAAAGAATTGGATTTAAATGGGTTAAAAACAGAATTGAATAAGATAAAAACTAAGGAGGAATTATTTCTTACTGAGAAAGAAAAAATTCAAAATGATATCAAAAATCAAGGCTCAGCATTGGAAAAAATAAAGGAAAAGATTCTTACTCATTCAAATCGAATTCTAGAAATTAAAAATTCATATCAATTAGAATTCAGCTCTGATATTTCTACATTAGCTGATGTGACGGTAATAACACAAAATGAAATTGATCAGTGCTCAACCGAAATTAATACACAAACCAATAGACAAAAAGAATTATCTGCTCAAATGGGGGAGTTGCAATCAATTATTAATTCAATTGACTCAATGTTAGAGATACTATCAAATGTTCATCAGCACTCGTATTGTCCTATGTGTGAACAAAATCTATTGGATACAGATCAAACAAAATTGATTACAAAACATAATCAACAACGCTTAGTACTTAATGACAAAATATCGAAATTAAAAACAGAATTAACATCTAGTGAAAACAAATTACTCAACCTAAATAGCAAAGCTAATTCTATAAACAGTAAATTTGGTTTATTGAAGGAATTTTCACAGAAAATTAAATCAATTGAAGAATGGCAACTAAACATCAATGAATTAATAAATGAGGAAAAACTTAAATCAACTGAAATTCAACAGTTACAAAACCAATTAAATCTATTTAGTAGTGATGAATATAAACTTCTACAAAATAAAGGTGAAACATTAGCAAATAAAATAAACATGATAGAAAAATACGACAAGGAGTTATTAACAAATAAAACAAAGCTAATAACGTTTAATCAACAATTTCAGGAGTTAGATAACCTACTCAAACAAATAGATTTGGATAAAATTACTCATGAGTTGAAGTTGATTAGTACCAACTATACTCTACTTAAAAAACAAAATACAATCATTGCAAAGGAACTCCTACCTTTATTAACTTTACAAGTAAAAGGAGTCAAAGACTTACAAGAGTTACAAAATGGAACTAAAAACAAGGAGTTACATTTTCAATCAATACAGTCGAAATTCAAACATGATTATTTCAAAAAAATATCAGAAGAAGAGAAAGAAGTAAGAACAAGACTAGGATCAATAAAACAAGAGATTAAATCACTTCAGGAAACACAATTACCAGAACTAGAAAAGAAATTGATAGCAGCAAACCAGCATGCCAAACTCCTAGAGGATAGCCAAGAAAAATTAAATAATTTGAACAAGATCAGACCTCGAGTATTGCTACTTGAGAATACATTTTCTAGCTTACCTGAAATATTAATTTCACGAATATCAGATAAAGTATCTAGACAGATATCTAACACAATGCAAAGAATTTTACCAAATCGGGGTTTTAAAAATGTTATTTTCAATGCAGATGGTGAAATTGAAATTTCCAATGTTAATAATACCATTATAGATAAAAATATGCTTTCTGGAGGTGAAAAAACAGTTTTAGGTGTAGCTTTAAGATTGGCATTAGCAGATCAAGTGGCACCACTTCAATTCTTAATACTAGATGAACCAACTAATCACCTAGATATTATTAGAATTAACGAATTTGTAGATATCATTGATAACGATACTCTTTTCACAAATAATGCAGGCCAACTCATTTTAGTTACCCATAGAGATGAATTTGATAAAAATGCAACTAAATCTATTCGAATTGACATTCAACCCTCAGGTGAGAGAAAGCTGAAAATTGATGATGATATTAACAACTTGATTAATTATTAAAGTATATAATATAGATGAGTTAGGCAATTCATACTTTATATTGTGTAAGTTGGTTAAAAAATATGTGTAATCCACAAATTAATCGAACTGTTTATTTGTTTTAGTAATATATTAAAATTTGTAGGACTAATGAGTATCTGTTATGCTAGTTTTATTCGTAGCTTCCAATGTTTGTTAAACAAAGTAGTACTATTTCCATCCTTCGATATTAAGCTAGGTGATATGTATGAGTAAGGGAAGGGCTAGTTTTAAAGTTGTGTTATTGGGAGATGCACGAGTTGGTAAAACTAGTATCAGAAGGAATTATCTAGGTGAATCATTCAAAGAAAACTACATGGTAACACTTGGTGCCGATTTTGCCATAAAAAGACTAGGTACCGATGTAATCCAGATTTGGGATCTAGCAGGACAACCGGTCTATAAAGCAGTACGAAGTGGATATTATAAAGGAGCCCAGGGAGCTATCTTTACGTTTGATATTACAAGACCAGATACTTTTTCAAATGTTCCAAAATGGATAGATGAAATGGTTGGTGTATCTGAAAGATTAGTCCCAAGTATATTAGTTGGTAATAAAGCAGATCTTAGAGATTCTACATCAAATCCAGTTTCTGTTGAGGATGCATCAAATTATGCAAAACAATTGACTGATTGGTCTGGATTTAAGGTACCATATATAGAATCATCCGCATTGACAGGATACAACATTGATGACATATTTGCATCTTTAATTAGAGAAATAGAAATACTAAATGAAAGTCAGCAAGGACAGTAAATCAATGATCACTAGAATTTGGCAATTGTATCTAATTTATCCTATCAAAATAAAGTTTAATAAAGTAATCATAATTAATAATATGAAATATACAATACTATTATTAAGTAGTTTGACATATATAAAATATTAACTGAGGAATTGAAGAATGTTTGATCTTCCTGTTGGTTTCTATAAACTACCTGATTTAAGTAATTTATCTATAAAACCACCAGATCCGTATACATTTGATACAACAGGAGTGATTCACTCCTCAAAATTTGATAGATTAATACAGATGTTAATGATTACCAGTCCATTAAATGAGCATGAACTGAGAGAAATTTTTGATGGGCATAGATTACAAGCAAATATAATTGAATTTTCTAAAAATAAATTAGTGGATTTTTCAATTCATATTTTGATTGCAAATAAAAATAAAATTGGCTGGCAAAAGATAGATGAGATAATAGAAGCAATTGGAAAAAGATTTGTACCTACTTGGAATTTACCAGATTTTAAATTTAACAAAGGCTTTATTGAGATATTTTCAACAATCATACAGTGGGACTTAGATGACGAAACCGTAGAGATACTCTCTGAATGTATAAAGGTAATTGTAAAATTCCCCCTAACCAGTTTTGAATTTAGGGAGAAAATTGATGCAGAATATAGGTTTTGGTCAATAAAAAATATACTCTTGATTTATGACTCTATAATTGATTTTCATTTAAACAAGAAAAATCATCCATTAACAAAGCATTTACAAAATGTAATTACGAATATCGAAAATCGTTTAATAACTGAAATTGAAGATGGAGTATTTGACTTGTATCAAAGAACTGCATTAATATTACTATTCACTAGGATCTACGTAAAAACAAGTAATGATGCAATAATTACATCTCAAGAATTAATTGATAAAGCATGGAGAAATATAGAGAAATTATCAAAACAGGAAATTAGTTCACTTAAATATCTATTTGGTGCAAGTTATTCTTATCTCATTAAATCATTTCTTGAGACTCATCTAGATTACATCACCAAAACCAAATTAATAGGAAGATTAGTCTCGAATTACATAAATCCACAAGAATTAGATCTAGATATGTGGTTTAAATCATTAAACGATGGGAATTTCGATCCATATGTGATTTTATATATATACGAGGGATATCTCTCCACCATACCTGTATTAATTGAGCAATGGTTAGAACTACCAACTAGTGATACAAAAAATATACTTGCATTCCAAATTGGAGATATTAGTAAGATCCTCCATATTAGTACCTTAGAATATATATATCATATTTTCAATATACCTAAAATCACAGAAACCACAGTAAATGATTTCATTAAGAGATTTGAAAGATCGAAAGCACCTGCTTTTATCAAAGAAAGACTGGTAAATGTGATTTTAAAGACATTTATTTATATTAGTCACACAGATCAAAAAATCTTTAATTTAGAAGAATATAATCAACATATCAATCTATATCTTAATTTATCAAATACATATAAATCAAAAGAAGAACACCTACTTTTTGAAATTGAACTAAAGCTGCTGCTCAATAGATATCCATTTGATTCTATAATGCAAAACATTGTAACTGAAGCTACTAAATCATCTTCAATAATTCTCTCAACAACGTTTGAAACAGAAATAATTCGAAAAATCAGTCAAATTATGGAATTTTTGTTAGAGAAATTGAAAAATCAAGGTAAAGTAGATATACAAGCTTTTGAAAGATTAATTTATTTCTTGGGAGAATGGTTACATAAATTTAAAACCTCAGGAGCTATTTACCATGATGTATTAATGATATTATCTCCAATAATAAGTATTTGTCAAATTCAAATCGCAAGAGGATATTATGAGGACAAAAAAATAGTCAAAGCATTTCTTACTTACATAAATATGCATTATTTCGTATTACTATTCATGGATGAAGTAAAACAATCCGATTCATGGATAACTAAAAATGGGTCTTCAAGTAGAAATATTGATGTAATGAGCGAGTTTAGAGAGCTAATGAAAGATTGGAACATAGGGGAGTTTTTCAACATCAAATCAATGAAAAGTTTAGCCTCAAATTTAGAATTTTCATTTCAACAATCAAGAATAGGTGGAGCAAATTTTGATGGAATGATCCAGGATGATATAATACTTGGATTTATGGATTTGCAAAGATTGCTTGAGGAGTTCCTACAGGAAAAGTTAGAAGAAAATAATCACAATATTACCATAAAAGAAAAATTATTGGAGCTAGAAATATTTAATATGCCCAAAAAGATCTCTTATAATGTAATGGAAAAAATAGGTTTTAACTCAATTAAAAGTAAAGACGATATTGTTCCTTTTCCTGTAGTAAAAAATGTACATGAATATGCCACAGCAATAGAGATATTTCCATTAGAAATAGATATAGGTAAATTCAGTGATTCAAAGATATACAATAGTTTTATTGATTTGATATCAGAATCTGGCGAAAAGTAGAGATCCACTGGTGAATTCTTGATGAAGGTATATATTAAATCATTTGCAATGATAAGAGAAATTATTGGTGAAACATCCATTCAATTTATAGTTGAAGATCAAATATCTTTGGAAAAGATGATCTCACAATTAGTTAGAGAATATCCTGATTTACAACCGATCTTATTTAACAATAATAAATTAAATCCCCAATTTCTATACATTGTTAATGGGGAGGAAATGAATTTAGGACAAAATAAGGTAATCCATACTGATGAAACAAATCTCGTAATAATTCCGCCTGCAGGAGGAGGATAATAACTATAGTGTCCATAAAAACATTTATAGACAAAAACATACATGTAAAAATTAGGAGTTACTATGATAACTGGTGAATACGAAATGGCCAAACACAGATAGTTTTTTTCTACGTTTCCAAATTATTCCAGATTATCAAATTCATAGTAATTATTTTTTCCAAACAAAGGTGATTTAATTGACACAAGAGCGTTATATTATAACTTCGGCTTTACCGTATATAAATGGAATTAAACATCTGGGTAATTTAATCGGCTCTATCCTTCCAGCGGATGTGTATACCAGATATTTAAGATTAATAGGAAAAGATGTAATTTACATCTGTGGTACTGATGAACACGGTACTATTGCAGAATTAGCAGCTCTTGAGGAAAATATGGATGTCAGAGCATATTGTGATAAGTACTACCATCTACAAAAAGATACATATGAAAGGTTCGGAGTAGACTTTGATTATTTTGGAAGGACATCAGATGAAGAAAACCATGAGCTTACACAAGAAATATTCAAAGGTTTGTATAAAAATGGATATATCAAGGAAATAACCAGTAATCAACTGTACTCGATTGATGATAAACGATTTTTACCAGACAGATATGTCATTGGTATATGTCCGAATTGTAATTATGAACGAGCAAGAGGTGATCAATGTGAATCATGCACCTCATTAATTGATCCTACGGATTTAATTAATCCGATGTCATCAATTTCAGGTTCTACAAATGTTGAAGTCAGAGAAGTAACTCATTTGTATTTAGACTTACCCAAATTACAAGATCGAGTTGCTGCGTGGGTTGAAGGGCAGGAGCATTGGTCAAAAACTGCCATATCTATTGCAAATAAATGGATAAAAGAAGGATTGAAGGTAAGGTCAATAACTAGAAATTTAAACTGGGGGATCTCAGTACCATTAAAGGAGCATTCAGATCTTGTATTTTATGTTTGGTTTGATGCACCAATTGGGTATCTCTCAATTACAAAGAAATGGGCAAGATTAAAAGGTAATCCCGAATTATTTGATCTCTACTGGAAATCACCTGATTCTAAACTAATTCAATTCATGGGTAAAGATAATGTACCATTTCATAGTGTGACATTTCCATGTAGCTTACTCGGGTCAGAAACAGGTTATAATTTGGTTTATAATCTAAAAGGATTTCAATACCTAGGATGGGAAGGGGGGAAATTTTCAACCAGTCAACAAAGAGGTTTATTCTGTGATGAAGCATTGGATATATTTCCTGCAGATTACTGGAGGTGGTATCTCTTATCAATAACACCTGAAAGAATAGATACAGATTTTCAACTGGATGGATTAATTAATGCCGTAAATAATGATCTAAATAATTTGTTGGGGAACTTACTTAATAGATGTACAACCTTTATTCATAGACATTATGATCATAAAGTACCAGAAGTAACAATTCCAAGAAAAAAAATTGAATTGTACTCGAATTTGAGTGAATGTATTGAAGAATATACAACTACTTTTAATGAGGTAGAATTTCAAAAACCAATACGAGCGATAAGAAAATTTCTGCAAGAATGTAATAAGTACTTCCAAGAATCAGAACCATGGAAACTTATTACATCACAGGATCCAAATGACGCTAAACAAGCAAAGTTGGTTATTTCTAATATTGCTCATGCCCTTAGATCAATCGCTATATTAATTCGACCAATTATTCCATTTTCGGCTGAAGATTTATACACTAGACTTGGATATGATGGTAAGGATATACACACTCTAACAATAAATCAGATTGAGGATTGGAAAATATCACAAGGTATTGTCGTGCCAGTAAATAAAACTAATATATTCAATAAAATTTCAATTGATGATTATGAAAAAGGCATTGCAAAGGCCAGACAAACGGATAATCCAAAGGAATCAGAAATTGACCCCAAAACAAATCAAGTCTCGTCAACAGACTCAGAAAAGAATAAAGAATATATTGATTATGAGACTTTTGCAAAGGTAAAATTGATTACTGCAAAAGTACTAGATGTCCAACCTCATCCTAAAGCAGATAAACTGTTGGTTCTAAAGGTAGATGATGGAAAAGGAGATAGAACCATTGTTGCAGGAATAGCTCAATATTACAAACCAGATGATTTAACAGGGAAAACAATAATTATTGTAGAAAACTTACAACCAAGGAAGTTAAGAGGTATCACTTCAGAAGGTATGATCCTTGCTGTTGATCACGAAGACACTGTAGTTGTTCTGCAACCGGAAAAACCTGTGGGAAGTGGTTTACAAATTAGGTAAGTATAATTTGATTAAATTCTCTCTTATTTTTAGTCTATAACCAAAAAAGTATATATGAAAAAAAAAACTCTAAATTAGTGGAAAACCAAAATTCATATCCGATTCATCAGATTAGAGCGGAATTTCCCGCATTAAATCGACAAGTAAATGGAATTACACAAATATATCTTGATGGACCTTCAGGTACGCAGGTTGTAAGAGGATGTATTCAAGCGATGGTCAATTATATGGAAAATGGATCTGCCAACCTTGGTGGTAAATATCAAACGAGTATTGAATCCATGGACGTCATTGATGATGCAAGACAGGCACTTGGAGATTTTGTTGGAGTATCTAAAGATGAAATAGCAATTGGTCCGAATATGACTTCCCTCACATATATGGTTTCTCGAGCATTAAGTCAATCATGGCAAGCAGGAGATGAAATTGTAGTTACAGAATTAGACCATAGAGCAAATGTAGATCCTTGGATACAAGCTGCAAACGACAAAAATTGTACCATTAATTGGATTAAGATGGATAGTGAAAAATTAATACTTGATTTATCAAATTTAGACGAAGTTATTACCCCTAAAACCAAAGTAGTATGTATCGGACATGCATCAAATGGTGTTGGAACGATAAATGACATTAGCACGATTGCAGATGCTGCTAAAAAGGTAGGGGCGATATTAGTCGTTGATGCAGTTCATTCAGCTCCACACCTCTATATTGATTTTAATCAATTAAAGGCAGATATATTACTTGCATCCCTGTACAAATTTTTTGGCCCACATCTAGGATTTGTAGCGATAAAAAAGGAAATATTCGATGAGTTAAAACCCTATAAACTTACCACTTCCCCTACAACTACACCTGAAAAATTAGAAACAGGAACACAAAACCATGAAGCCATTGCAGGGATTGTACCTGCGGTTGATTTCTTTACTAATTTAGGTAAGGGAAACACTAGAAGAGAAAAAATTAAATCAGCATTTGAGTTGATTGAAAAATATGAGGATACATTAGCAGAAAAGATCCGAGTTGAATTAAGTCAATTACCCCACGTACAACTATATCAAGCAGATAAAACAGTCAGAAAAACACCAACTATTGCATTTAGGGTTAAAAATATATCCCCTTCACAAGTTTGTAGTTTTTTAGCAGAGAAATATGGTATTTGTTCTGGAGATGGTCACTTTTATGCCAAAACAATTGGTGATAGATTGGATTTAAATAAAGATGGAGGTTGGGTAAGAATTGGATTAGCACCATATAATACTGAAGAAGAGGTAGAAATATTCCTTAATGCAATGAAGAATATATTAGTAGAATCCAAATAATTTTGAGCGGGAAAAAATATCGGTATATATATAGTATAAATTAAAATAGACGAAGAGACAGATACGATTGTTTATAAAATTTACGGTATTCGGATTTTCTCAAAAAAATAAGAAATAAAAAACAATTAAAATTAAATGATTTTGTATCAATGATCAACCGATCATTGTTTAAAATGACAAAATACTTATAAAGTTTGATGAAATACATCTAGTTTAGTAGAAGGTTGCCTGCATAACCTCTACTAGAGCGATTTTTGTTAGGTGTAAATGTGAAAAGTAATTTTGATAGAATTGATACCACAGAATTAAGAGAAACTACAGCTTTTGGTAATTTAGGGAAGATTGCCACCAGTTATACAGATGGATTGGAAAAATCAATACTAGATTTAGTATATAAGCAAAATGATCTTGTAATGTCTGATATTTTGAATAAATTTGGAAATTATCCTAATGTTCATAGACAGGTAAAGAAGCTATTACTTGAAAACAAGCTAGTATTATATGAACTAGAGCCAAATAGTGTAGTCAGTGAAATATTTGAAAGTCAACAAATCAAGTTAGTTAACCCGGAAGTATCGAAATGGGTAGACTTAGGAGCAGCACAACCGTGTTTAACCTGCTTTGAAATTAAAGAATGTTCTATGGATAATCCCTTAAGCCCTGCGACTTGCCAAGATTTTGAAAACTGGTTACAAGAAGAAATTGAATTAGAATTTACTCACGATAAAGAAGAATAGGTAGATCTCAACCCTCTTTAGTTAGATATTATTAAATTTGTCAAGTAAGTCATCAACGTTAATTCTTGTAAAACCGTTTGAAGAAGTATATATCAATTCACCCCCAATATACACCGCATCTAGAACCTCTACAATATTGAGAGAATTTATAATTTGATCCAAAATATTTCCTTTCTTTCTAATGGAAAATGTATCAGTTGTTATCACGATAAAATCAGCATAGTTTCCCTCTTTTAATTCACCAATTGGTAACATGAGTGATTTTCCACCATTTCTAGTAACCATATCAAACAGTAATTGTGAAATATCCCCAAAGGATCCTTGTGGAGGTTTTAAAATACCCATTTCTAATTTACTGACTCTTTGTAACCATTCGACTGTTCGTAATTCCTGAAGAATATTTAGATCATTATTGGCATCAGTTCCAATTGCACTAGGAATTTCATTTGATAGATACAGATCCATAGGTGCGATCCCATCACCAAGGGCCATATTTGTGAGTGGATTGTACACATGATGAGATCTCCCATCTTTCATATATTGAAGTTCATCTTCCTTTACCCATATTCCATGAACTAAACTGAGATTTGAATTGAATAGTTTCTTTGAATTTAAAAATTCAAGGGGAGATCGATTATATAACTTTTTTGCCAAATCAAGATCTGATTGTTGTTCTGCTATGTGTATATGAATTGGTTCATTATTTTCAATGCTCCACTTCATTAAGGCATCGATCATTTCCTCTGATGCACCATGAAGAGAATGAGGAGCAACACCGATATGTATCAATTCATCATTATGATACCTAGAACGGAGATTGTTTACACTATTGAGTACCTCATTTACCTCCCTCTTAAATCTCTTTTGACCTAACTTACTACCTTTATCATAACCACAATAAAGTAATCTTTGACGTATGCCAACAGATTTTGCTGCTTCAATGACGACTTGGGTTAATTCATCTCCTTCGTAACTACCATCGAGTTGATTATGAATGTAGTGAAATTCCCCCACAGTAGTAATACCATTTTGAATCATTTGACAATATGCAACAGTAGTTGCAATTTCCAGAGAATGATCAGATAATTGCTCAACTAAGGGGTATAAAGCAGAATCAACCCAATCACTGAAATTCATCGGTTTATCGATGCTTCCTCTCAGTAGCACTTGAAAAGCATGAGAATGACTATTCACCAAACCGGGTAAAACAATACCATTTAATTTAATCACTTCAGCATCTTCATCCTTTCTGCTATTAGAGATGCTGATAATTTTACCACGTTCATCGACTTCAATGAATTGATCTTTTCTAAAACTATTACCGATTAAACAATATTGCATCTGAAAAATTTTCGATATCATATCGTCCTGAATGAACCTTATAACTCAACTAATTAAGATATTCTATTCAGAGACTAATTGACAAATATCAATAACACATTCTTTTATCTCATTTAATAGATAGTAAATTTTCTTGTTATAATTATTCCAATCTTCAATATTAAAAGTCATTGACTCTGCTCTTTCAACGGAAATAATGGCTGTTTCTTCATTATTTGTCATAAAGGAGGTAAATGAATCAACAAAGATATCCAATAAATCATATGAGATTATTTTAAACCGATTAACTTCATCTACCTGTAGCCGTAGTGTTAAATCGGCAATCTGACGACATAGGTCTTCAGTTACATCAGCTAAGTTTTCAAGATATGATCCAATCATCCGATAATTCATTGCATCAAATAAAGCAAATACCTCATTATTGAAATATTCCATATAAGTTAGAGGTTCTCGTAGTATAATTTTAAGAGTTCGAACCAAATAAAAATAATATTTATCTACAGTATTATCTTTGATTATTACCTCTTCAGCAATTTTTATGTCATTTTTTATAACTGCATCAATACAATATTCAATCATTCCCTTTACAGATTCAAAAATATCCTGAATTAACTCTTTTGGATGTGAAATATCACGAGATACTTGAATCATAAAACCTCTTTCTAACCAACATCTGTGCAGTTTGTTGGTTATTAACTCCTCAACCTCCCGTTCAACTTCCATTTGTTTTTTCAAAGGAACATGAAAAATTTTTATTGTACTAGAACCATCAAGAAACCTGCTTAGAATTGCTCGAGATAGATTTTTTTCAAATTCATTGTAATTTATCTCAACAACCTCAGTTCGAGAACTTTCTTCCGTATCTGCTAGTGAAACAAATAAGCTTCCTGCACCATACTTATCAATATGGATTATAACCTCATCCTGACTATTAATCTCATATTTTTGACACCATTGCTTTGGAAGTGTAAGAATAAAAGATCCTTTTGCTCCAAACTGTTGTATTTTCCGAATTAGTTTATCACTAGACGTTTTCATATTATTTCCTTTATGTCATATATACACATATAAACTATTTATATATTTATATATACAAAATAAAAAAAGTTTATAGATACCACCGATAGAATTAAAATAGCGATGAGTACATTGAATAATTCAAAGGTCACTGTCCCTTGGTGTCTGCAAGCAAAAGCAGAGAATAGAAAAATAGTTATGCTAACTGCTTATGACCATTTGATGACTAAGATACTTGATGAAACAGGACAAGTTGATATTCTACTAGTTGGTGATTCACTTGGTATGGTTATTCAAGGTAAAAATGATACACTTAGTGTTACCATGGATGAATCCATATATCATACCAGTATTGTTGCTCGTACTGCAAAAAGAGCGATGGTAGTAGCAGATATGCCATTTATGAGTTTTCAAAGTACAGCCTATGATGCACTGAAAAATGCAGGTAGACTGATTAAAGAAGGTGGAGCACATGCAATAAAGCTTGAAGGTGGAAAAAGGGTATTAAATCAGGTAAAAGCAATTGTAAATGCAGGAATACCGGTAATGGGTCATTTGGGACTTACACCACAATCAGTTCATGCTTTTGGTGGTTTTAAAGTACAAGGAAAATCAGAATATGCAGTACAACAACTTATTTCAGATGCTATTGCATTAGAAGACGCGGGAGTATTTTCAATAGTTTTAGAGGGCATCCCCACTGAAGCAGCTCGTAGGATTACTGAACATTTAAAAGTTCCTACTATCGGAATAGGGGCTGGTTCATATTGTGATGGTCAAGTCCTGGTAACGTATGACATGCTAGGTTATTCTGATTCTGGTCCAAGATTTGTAAAAAAATATTCATTAATAAAATCAATTATACAAGATGCCGTCAAAAAATATGCTGATGAAGTAATCACCGGAGATTTTCCAACTTCAGAATATGCATATAACATGAAAATAGAGGAGAACATCTCTCCAGATATACATGATAACATCAAATCATACAAGCAAGTAGATCCTGAAACTTTTGATGATTTATTTTAAATCAATAATTATTTGTACTAACGAACTTTAATTTTTCATATTTCTAATGAGTTCTGTAGATAATTCAATCATCTGAGATTTTTTCTCCAAATGATTTTGCTGAAATTCCTCAATATTCTGCTTTAGATCTTTTTTACAGGGTCCACAAAGCAATTCTCCAGATTTACATTGATTCATACGTAGGGTTAATCTTTTATCATCTGATTCAAACATAAATTTAAACAAATCAAACACTCTACATACCTCGGGATTTGCACCTTTTTCCCTCTGTTCTGCTGCAGTATCTCGACCACCAGTTAATGCATTATTTATTTTCTTATGAATATCTTTTATATCTTCATCCATTGAAAAAACAGACATTGGGACACTTTTACTCATTTTTTCACTTCCATCAATTCCCTGAAGCATGGTATGATATGTAAATGAAGGTAGTTTAAATTTAAATTCCTCCTGAAATACCTCTTTCCTAGCAATATCCCTAGTTAATCTTGCATGAGGAGCTTGATCTGCACCGATTGGTGTCACAGTTGGCATGGAACCCCACCTAATTTGAGGTAATAATATATCAGCAACTTGAATGAGTGCGGCATTATAGTATCCAACTCTTAACTTCTCACCATAAATAGATTTTAATGTATTTAGAGTAACATGGCTGGAAAAAATATGACCATATTTTTGAACTAATTTTTCCTCAGATTGACTATATATGAAGGTGTTATCCGGATTTGGATCTAATCCCAGTGCAAATAAATCAGCAATATTATCTATTGCTATTTCCGCGGCTTTGTCAAATGATAAACCACTTGATACATAACTTTCAATATCGGCAATACAGAATGACACTCGGCCACCAAGTTGTTGAAAATAGACCACCTCAGAGGCGGTTGTTAATGAGCCAACATGGTATTGTCCAGAAGGTTTAATCCCAGTCATTACTGCAAATGAAGTGGAATTATTGATACATTCTATTACTTGTTTTAGATCAGTGTGACCAAACATTACTCCACGTTTCATGAAAATATGTTGCTTGGATTCAGGAATAGCATCTATAACATCTGATAAAGGTTCAATACCAAATTCTTGTATCAACCGATTATAATCTTTAACAACACCAGTTTCAAGAGCGTCTACTATCAATTCATCATTATTACTCATAAAATATCCCTCTTGATGCCCTTGGAAGTAAATAAAATATACATGCCGCGATTACTGCGGCTTCTACCAGTCCAATGTATCTGACATCCTATATTTGCATTTTATCAAATATACATAAATAATTCGGTATAGAATCAAATTGGTTCGGTGGTAGATGATGAGAATACAAAGTTTATCAATATCGCACCCAAACCAAGTGCTAAAATAACCAAAGTGTTGATTGCTGTACCAAATATTAATGCAGTAGCAGCTAATGTTTCATCAATACCATATAAAAGTAAGATTGACAAAGATGTCAATTGGGCAGTACCCAATGCACCAGGCGTACCTGAAGCTACACCAATAGCGTAAGAAAAACCTACTATAGGTAATATCATCAAAAAATTAAGGCGAATTTCAAAACTGTATAAGAGAAACCAACTGGCAAATAGATCGACACACCATCTAAACAAGCTAGTTAGCACAAATAGAATTCTAGTTTGTTTATTTTTTAGAATCAATGGATATGTATCATAATATCTAACAAAAAAATGATTCAGCTTCCCCACTTTTTCTTTCATGGACTTAGGAGTATGCCTCAATAACCATGCAAGGATGGATAAACCGATTGGTTTGTAAAGTAATGCAAAAATTATACATATCAACACCGAAATAATAAATCCTAAAACGAAAAATAGATCACCAAGAAGTGATCTTGGTATAAAAAAAATAGCCGAGGAAGCTAATAAAATAACAATCACCACATCAAATATTCTAGAAACAACCACCATTGACAATGCATCTGATTTTTCCGTCGAAAAATAATCATCATAGATCTTAATAGCCAAAAGTTCACCTGATTTTAAAGGACCATAAACAGATACAGTACCAGCTATAGTCCCCTGAAGCAGGAATTTTCTGAAAGAAGCATCTAAAAATTCATTTTGCTTTAGTAAAAAATAATTTCGAAAAACACGGGCATAGAATATCGAAACGGACGTTATTATCAGTACAAACACGACGGTATAATTGTTTGCCAATAATTTGAAAATCACTTCAAAATCACCCATTAATGCAATTATAATAATAAGAATTAATGCGATTATTGAAGTAAGTACTGATGAAACATTTGACATATTAATACTCTTTCTCTAAATCAACTACATTCATTAAATTTGCCTCATCAGAACAAATTGCATTTAAATTCATTATTATATCATCCCAGCGTTCAAGATCATCCATTGGAGAGGCACCTCTATGAGGAGAGAGAACAACATTATTTAATTTATGAAATGGATATGAATAGGGATATTTCCTACCATCATTCTCTTCAGGGTCATAGTTGTACCAAACATCAATTCCTGCTGCTTGTATAGTTTGATGTTTCAATGCAAGATAAAGTGCATTTTCATTAATTATTTTACCTCTACCCATATTAATGATTATTCCATTCGTTCCCAATAAACTCAATTCATCAGTTCCTATTAAATCAATTGTCTCCATTGTTAAAGGAGCGGCAATAATTAGTATATCAATGATTTTGAGAAATTGATGTAATTGATCGGGAGTATATACGGTTAATTCACCTTCAGAACCTAATTCTCGTTTCAATGCAACAAATTTTACATCAAAACCAGATAAAAATTGATGTACTAAACGATTAACTGAACCATACCCGAACAAACCAATAGTTTGATTTTTGAGAGGAATTGATTTTGCAAAATCATCACCTCTTCTCCATAAACCAGAATTCATCCAGTTGTGATGCAATACTACTTTACACATCACACTCAATAACAAGGAAACAGCTGATTGAGCAGTGAAATATGCATTTCCATGATTATTTATTAAAGTTAATTTGGAATGTCTTTTAGAGTTTGCATCCTTAACCAAAGGTACAAGATGTTGTACTCCCGCACCTGGGTTGATAAGATACAATATATTTTCTGTAACTAACATTTCAATAGTTGGTTGCCAACCAACAATCACATTAATTTTATGAAGATGATCCCAAATATCAGTAATAGGATCTTCTGAAAAAATAAGATTAACACTAGTTGGTTCTAACTTTTTGGTAATATAAGACTTTAGTGGATCTGATACTTTGAATAGAAAATATACAGATTTCATTAATATCAAACCTCGACAGTTATGACAACAACTATGTCAAATATCTACATGATATACTCTTCAGGGATTAGTTCTCTTTCAAATAAAATTTTCTTTTCATTATTACTATAACGATATGCAAGTGTACCTTTTTCGTCTTCATTTAAACCATACATTGGCAACAATGCAATGACATCACTATTTCGTATCCACATACGTTTTCTAAATCTACCAGGAATCATCACTTGACGTACAAAATTATCAGTACAACGAACAAGAAGTAATCCAGCACCAAGTAATTGAATTACTTGACCTAAGACTTCTCCTTCCTCGGGCAGTCTGACTCTAATTATACCTTCATCGCTCTCTACTCTACTTTTCTTGCTTTTCTTTCTTCTATTTGATCTACCCAAAAACAAACTCCTCGATTGAAATCTAATGGCCTCATGTTAAAAAGGCATATTACATCCAATATCTTATGGTAATTAATCTATTATAAACTTGTTATTCACATTCAATAATAAAGATAAGTTATTATCTAGCCAGAGATTGATGATCTCAAGTAATTCTCGATATAAAATTCACCTGCACGATAGGATGAACGTACTAAAGGTCCAGAAGCTACAAAAATAAAACCAAAATTCATGCCAATATTCTCATAATTTTTGTACACATCCAGAGGCAGATATTCTTTTACTGGGAGATGCTTAAAGCTTGGTCGCATGTATTGTCCAATTGTCAGAAAATCAACACCAACCTCACGTAAATCATACATTGTCTTACTTACCTCTTCTTCAGTTTCTGATAACCCCAGCATGATTGATGATTTCGTTTTGATATCTGCATCTAGTTGCTTTATAGATTTCAACACTGTTAATGATTGTTGATATGAGGCCCGTCTATCTCGAACCTTCGGAGTCAATCGTTTGACTGTTTCTATGTTATGTGCGATTACATCAGGTTTTGCATCCACAATTTTACGTATATCTTCAATTCGACCATTAAAATCGGGGATTAGTATCTCTATCAACAAAGAAGGGTACGCAGACTTTACCAAAGCAATGCAATCTGCTAGATGTTGAGCACCACCATCAGGTAAATCATCACGATCAACAGAGGTTATCACAATATAGGTGATATTCCATGAGGCAAGTGCTTGTACCAATTTCTCTCCTTCAAGTGGATCTAATGGATCAGGAGTTCGAGATGTCTTGACATTACAAAATCCACATCCACGAGTACAAGTATCACCCATCAACATAAATGTAGCAGTACCACCACTCCAACATTCAGTCTTATTAGGACAACTAGCTTCCTCACAAACAGTGGAAAGAGTTGATCTTTTAACAGAAGAATTTACAACATTCAATGTTTTAGAAAATGTTTTCCCCTTAAATCTGATAAAATCAGGTGCTTTACCTGCTGGATCTGGAATGTATTTTCTCATATATTTCCTTCCTAACTCTACTCGGGTAACATCAAGGGAATGATATGTCTACCTTTAAGGTGATCTTCAAGTAAGGTATCCAGTATTGATAAATCCATTGCGTCTTTGCCTATTTGCATATACACATTCTTAATGAATGATACTGCAGGTTCAGTTGTATTAAGGATTTCGAGTATGGATTTTATACCAGTAACTAATTTTTCATACACATAAATGTGATTTGACCGAATATGTGCATAACCTCTAATTTTTCCAATATACCAAGCCAGATTCAATGCCACCTCATGATCTTTTTCTAGAAAGTACTTGATATCCTGATGAATTCTACTAATTAAGGCAGTTTCTCTTTTGTATCGAATGGAGAATCGCCTTACCCATCTTAATTTATATATTAACCAGAAAAATGAAAATCCAAATATACTGGTGGTTCTAATATCTCGTGGTTTTCCTCGGTGTTTATTTCGATGATACCACTTTTTCATGAAAATAGGAATACGATTATACAAGAAATACGGAATTGGCAACATCCCTATGATTTCTTCTAATGTAGGTTGTAATTTCTTTTCCATAATGATTATTTGATTCCCATTGGATTCGGGTAGATTTTCATACATAACATATTGTGCAATTCTATAAGGGCCATCCCACTGCATAATTCTTCCTGCTAAATTTCGGGCATATTCCTCTGTTAGGTTATATGGTTCATTATCAGATCTAAATATCTCTTCTACCAAACGAAGATACCACTTTCCATGACTGATCCCATCAAAACTAATCATTTGACCAAGACCTTCAATTACATATCTTAAGACATTACCTGAATACAATGACTCTACATCTTCAAAGCAATTCTCCATGTATTCAGTTATTTTTCTCTGTTGTCTCTTACGATTATATTGAAGTGCTGTAGTAATTGATCTAACCTTCAATTCTTCAAGTGTGTAATCAGACCAACTAAAATCAGGATCTCTTTCCTTATATTTCCCTTGTTTAAAATAGAGCTCACCTAATTCAAAGGCAACTATATTCATATCATAGATTTTTCCTGAAAATCGCATTGCTAATGCTTTCAGATATGATTCCTTAGATATTGGCAATACATTAGAAGCATGGAGTATTCCCATCATAATTACATTCAAGGTCCGAGAATCCATATTGTTATCCCTTAGAATCTTTATACTATCAATGCCTACATAGGTACCATGTTGAATATACGCTTTGGCTGCCTTAATTTGAGATTGTAAATCTGTTGTCGAAATATAATCGGGCATTTTTTCAGGAGGAGTAATTGTTCTTGTCTCATTAGTTAATATCCATCCATCAGGCTTACACCGATCAATATATTTCATTAACTCATTCATTTCTTGTGCAATCACGACATCACAAGATGCTCGATGTGGCATTTCAGATAATATTAAACTACTGGGAAGTTGATCCACAGATATTCTAGGATCAATGAAAGAAAGTGAAGTTACTGTAGAACCACTGCGCTGTGCCAAACCGGGAGTCATAGATCGTTTTTCATACGATACACCTTTAACTGCAGAGCCACAATAAAGTAATCTCTCAATACGAACTGCTTGAAATAAAATCTCACTAATTGCTCCACCACCCTGACCACCAACTGCTCCAACTACTACTCGATATATACGAGGTTCACTGTTTTCATGTACCTCACTCATCATAGTACATATATTTCAAGCAATATTTACAACTATTGAAAGGGGTTATTCAAATAGTAAACTCATCATTTATCTTAAGTGCAATTAGTATTCCTGTGCTCTATCGATCTGCTTATCAATACCAAATTTCATGTAAAAGTATAGAAAAATAGTTGGGATTATAATGACTAAATATCAGGGAAAATCCAAAAAACTCATTTCTGGTGGTAGAAGACGATCAAATGCTTCTAAGAAGAAAAGAGAATTAGGAAGACCACCAGTAGAAACTCATATAGCTGAAACTAGAAAGAGAATTCAAAGAACTATGGGTGGCAATAGAAAATTCAGATTATATCGTGAGAATAAGGTAAATATTGTCAATATAGAGACGGGTAAAGCTACTTCAGGTACAATATCTAATGTAACCCACAATCCTGCATCAAGAGATTTCACCAGAAGAAGAATTATTACTAAAGGAGCAATCATTGATACCAATCTAGGAAAAGCTAAAGTAACCAATAGACCTGGATCAGAAGGATTTGTCAATGCAATCCTTGTAACCGAATAAGAAGTGAAAATGTATGTTACGTAGAAAAAAGTTCTACGTTATTTATCCAGAGTACTTCGAAAAGTCAAGAAGTAGATCTCAGGGAAGAAGAGTCTCTAGAAATATAGCCAGTGATGAACCAACATTAAAAAAACTGATATTTGCATGTAATAAACT
>JAOUKW010000617.1 GCA_029882335.1 Candidatus Heimdallarchaeota archaeon
TTTTGTAATTACAAAATATATCATTACTCCTGAAAACAGACAATCAAAAACGAATCTATTATAAAATGCAAATTTAAAATTCTGATTACCTTGTAATCTATTTGGTATATATCTATATAATGCAATAACAGGAATAAATAGAATATAATAAAATTCATATGTATATTGAATTGCATAAATTAACTTGGATCGCAGTAATAACACAAAGATAATCAGTATTATCATCGTTCGAAATAGGTTTCCAATAGTATTGAAACAATTAAATTTGATAAAATCCTCTCTTAAAATAGTATAATCACTACCTAATAGTACAAATATGACAAAAAAGTTCAAAAGTACCATCATATAGGAATACCTAGCAAAATCATTTGAGCTTAGATAAAATGCTGAGATTAAACCAACAATAGATTTAAACACGAATTCACTCACTAAAGTTAAACTCGAATAGATTGAAGATTCAGTAAATGATTCTTCTTTAACTACCACAATTTCATATATTTAAAATAAAAATAAATCTTTTGTATGCTATACATAGATAACTTATTGTTGATTTTTATAATTTGTACATTCGAATTAACAAAGATTAACTAATTTATCAATAAAGTTGAGTTTAATCATGAATTTATTTGCAATTTAAATATTGATATTGACATCCAAGATGACAAAATATAAACATCGTACAATGTGTGAGGGAGAATAAGGAAACAAATTTTTAATACTAATTGCTAATCAGCATGTTAATGATAAATTTAGATTATCCAATCGATCAAATCTTTCAATTAATTTTCATAATAATGACTTTTAATATTTTTAATTTAGGGTTTATCTCTTCTTGGTATTTGAAAATCAGTAGTTTATTCAATATTCTTGGAGTTCATAATAACTCAAAAAGTCTGAAATTTATTTTATCTATGTATCTTGGTTTTTTTTCTTTTTTAATTGTTTCTTTTTCAATTTACACTGTACATTTTTCCAAGATTAGTATTTATTTATCATTTTTATTGGGTTGGATTGTCTTTTTTGGATATGTTATTTATAATTTTAAGAAAGCCCCTAGGAAATTTAACTTAAGGAAGATTAATTTATCAATATTGGCCGAATTTAAAAGTATTGCTGGAATTATTTTTTCTTCTATTTTATCTTCGATTATTTTCCTACCATTGTTACATACTAACTTTCTAATTGGAGATTCTTTGAGATTGGCAACGTTGGCCTCTTTTTTAATAATAAAAATGAAGATCCCATTCTCATATTTTCCATGGTTTGATGGTTCTGTTACATATCATTATGGTTATCCTGCTCTTATTTCTACACTTTCTTTAATGTTTAACTTGGATGTATTTACTATAGAGCTAATTTTACCTATTATTTTAACCTTATGTCTATCCATTAGTTTTGGTCTGGTTTCTGATTTATTAACACCAGACTTTAGGCTCAAAGTAATCTATATTTTCTCATCCTATATATTTATTCCTGCTATTTTAAATTGGAACTATGTATTCAATCCCACTTTTATTAGTTTATCCAAAGGAAATTCTGAAGTATTAAATATATACAATCGGTCATACACTTTTTCTTCACCCATGATTCTTGGTGGTTTATTGTTTAACTTTTTTGTATTATCTTTAGGAATAAAATATAAAAATTACCAATATGAATATAATTATAATAAATTAATTCAATTTTTTCAAGCAATTCTTATTGCTGGAATGTATATTACAAGTGGTTATTAT
>JAOUKW010000618.1 GCA_029882335.1 Candidatus Heimdallarchaeota archaeon
GCTGTATTTACCATGATAATATAGTTTTTATGCTATAAGTGCGTTATAATGATTCATGAAATTCAGAATGTCTCGAAATTCTATTATAATCCGTTCTGCGAGAATTGATGATAGTGAATCATTAAGCCAACTTCATTCTGAATATATAGATAATTTCCAAGTATTTGAACAACCTACATCTGCTGAAAAATACCGTTTAGCAATTGGTTCTAGTTATTTGAAAAGATGTTATATTCATGTGGTGGAGGAGGATACCAATATTATTGGTTTTATTGAACAATATACAATAAACGATAAGACGTATAAAATCAGTTATCCAATTGTAAAGCCAACTCACTCTGATAGAATTATTATTCAGAAGAAATTGATAAATAGATGTATTGAAAATATTCCAATTAAATCTAATGTAACAATAACCATAGAGATTTCTGCAAATAATATAGAGGCAAATAAATTTATTTCAAATATGGGTTTTCAAATGGATAAAACCATTTTACAAATATGGGAAGGATTTATGGAACCTCTTGATGACGTATCTATCGAACCTTATGAAATTAAAGAAGTGAAAAAAGATCATCTTGACACTGTATATTCATGGATTGAAAGACAATTAGATAAAGAAAGCCCGTTATATCTGTCAAAACAAAATTTCTATCACATTGTTAATGAAAACTTAAACACTGATAAAGGATGGGCCATGGCATTTGTTGAAGATATACCGGTTGCTTTTATTTCTTCCATCGTTGATGTAGAAACCAAAACTGCAGTTATATTTGGTCCCTATAATGATGATTCATATATTGATGTTCGGTTATCTTTACTAAATGAATTGGTTGTATATTATCTTTTGAAAGGTATTGATTATTTTCGAGTATTACGAATAGATACAATTGACGATGACTATGAAATTTTCCAAAGATATGGATTATCACAAATTGAAAAAATACAAAATTATAAATTAAAATTAATGTAGTAAAAATTATATAATTTATCATCTATTTAACTTTTTAAATATTTCTATGGAAAAATCTTTTATTTGATTGGTACTCTAATCATATAGGTTAACAGGTGTACTAACATTTGGACGAAAATTCAGTAATTAAATTACTTAAGTATCTATCTGGATTATCATCTATAGATACAACATTAAGCCAAAATGATACGTTTATACACCTGATTCTGCAGGAACTTTCATCTATCTTTCATGCAGATTATGCTTATATCGGATTTTATATTCAACAATCTGGAAGTTCAAGGAAACTATTTTCTAAATCTTATGGTTTACCAGAGGAGCAATGTATCTACTTAAACTCACTAGTTACAAAAAAACGAATTAAAACTACTTCAACTAAATTACAGACTCACGCTAGTGTTTATCAATTGGGTAATGTTGTATCAGTTGATATGGGGAATCAACAAAAAACTGAAACCATTGGTATTAAAACAATTATACAACTTCCCATATTTTCTAATTCTAACCAAAATGGGTCAATTGCGTTATATTATTCAAAACCATCTAAATTGGAATCACAAAATTTAGATTATCTTTATATCATTGGTGAGATGATATCTAATTTATTTTTACTAAAAAGTAATCTACAGAATTTAATTTCTGAAGAATCTGAACGTATGGATTACTTTAGAAATTCATATGATGCAATGTTTATATTAAATACCAATTATGAAATTATTGATACAAACAAGGTTGCTTCTAAATTAAT
>JAOUKW010000619.1 GCA_029882335.1 Candidatus Heimdallarchaeota archaeon
TATAATAAGTGTTAATGCAATAATGTAATTTAAACTATTTGATGTGCAGAAAAATCCAATGCTATGTCATAGATGATATTTTATGAGGTATTGAACTAACATAATAATAATCTCAATTAACAAATTATTGGTAAAACAAACCAAACTGAACAAAGTTTATATTTTAAATTTATTAATCAAGGTAATTGTATTTTCTGCCTGTATCAATAAAGTATTTGCAGATGATGTCAGTTCTTCAATACTGGTTGTTGTTTCTTCCGCAGCAGCTGCTATTTCTTCTGCCGATGCTGCAGTTTCTTCTGATACTGATAATATGTTAAATGAAGCCAAAGAAATTTTATTGAAGTCTTTTTTCAATTTATCTATTGTAGGGTCTGAATTAGTTAAAATACTTTCAATCAATTTTTTGATATCATCGATATCTGTATTAATAGCAGAAATCATCGCGGTTTGAATACCTGATCCTTCTGCCATTGAAATGGACGTACTTGCAACATCTTCTGCAACTAAATTAATATCTTCTGCCACTGTAACCAACTCTTCCGATGTAGCAGATAATATTGAGGCTGCTTCTTTATTACTAGATACAAATTCTCTAATACTATTATATAAACGGGTATATGCTCTACCTAGTTCGCCAATTTCATCATCTCTCAAACTAATATCACCTAACACACGTAACTCATAATCATCAATCCTTAAATCGCCTTCACTTCCTCTAATCATACTTGAACTTAGTTTGAATAAATCCTTTGTTAAAGAATTAGAGATGAAAAAACTAATACCTATAATTAAAATAATAGATATGCTGGTAATTAAAACAGTTATAATAAAATGTTTAACAATTAAACTTTTTAACAATTCTACAGGTTCATTTGCTTCTGCAAAATCAATTTCAGACATTAAAATCCATGGGAGATTAAATGAAGTTCTTTGTGCTTTTAGTTCGCTTGGACGGAGATCACTACCATGTACATCTTGTTGGAAATTCCAACCTACCCCTAATATCTCTACATCTCTGTAATCAAGATAAGTTCCTGAAGCCCATCCATATTTCGTGGCATTTTCAACACCATCAGTATCTACCTTAGTTTCCAGTATTCCTTCAAAACCATCACTAAATCGAGAAGGTGATAATAAATAATTAGTACCTGTTTGTACTAAATACTGCTCTCCTGTTACTTGAAGACCAAAACTTTCATAAATATCATCTAATGTATTACCTGCTTCATCTTTAAAAACGATTTTTTCATAAAGTTTTGATGGATCTATAGAGAAATGTATCGTTCCGAGTATATTTTCTTCTAAATCATAAATTACATGAGATAGTAAAAGTTGTGTATTATCTACATTTCCATTAGGATTTTCAGGATTTTCCATTATATCAGTTAATATAATTCTGTCAGTATGACCGTTTCTTCTAGCATCTGCTACATAAGTCTTATTATTATAATTATCGGCTGGTATAGTAATATTCTCTCCTCGTTCTATCATGATTGATTTTAATTCTTCAGATAGTATCCAAACTATTACTTCACCAACATTGTTAACAATCATCACTCTTGAATATACATCATAAGAAGTAAGATATAGCTCAAAATATGTTGTTATTTGGTCGTTTACTTCCGTTATGTTTCCAAATGCATCACCTGTTAATATTGGCAGAGAACTCTGAATAAATGGATTGTGAAACATAACGGAAGTAAACGACC
>JAOUKW010000219.1 GCA_029882335.1 Candidatus Heimdallarchaeota archaeon
AACTAGTCGAATCGAGAATTCTACCTATCATTTTACAATAAGTAAGATACTTTATATTTGATGAGATCTTCGTTCATTAATTCAAAGAGTAGGATTAAAAATGTTTCCAGTGCAGTTTCCTTCTCGATGGCGTTATCATAAATATTGTCTACTACTTTTTTTATCCTAACAAATCCCTTATTTTGAAATTGATCTGAAATTAAGAACATTGTTTCATAATCGACGTCTTTTGATGGAGTAAAATATCCTCTTGTTAATGCAATTTTTGCAGTATTTCCCATTATCCGTTCAACGATTAGATCTTTATTTAATAATTGTAATCTCGAAGTAGAGTCTAAAACAATTGGTAAAACCAGTTGATCTACAACATCTGGTGTAACAATGCCCTGTTTGTCTATATAATTTATTATACTTCCCATCATTTTAATATTTAAATTTGCAGTAGATTCAACCCATTCAGTAAGAATTTTCAACCATTCAATTATACTGTTCTGTTCTAAGTCTGTTAAATTTGATGTTTTAAAGGTTACTTGGATAATAATTGCACCTAATGGTGAATTGATCACTATCGGATTATTTTCATCAGATGACGGATTGTTACTAATGGTATATATTTCTAAATTGTGTTGACGAGATGTTAGGAGTATGCTGTTAATAGAATTGGTATATGTCAAGATTTTATACTTGGAAAGCTTCATTTGAGGAGTGGGTAAGCCTAATAAATTTTGCTTTAATTCTTGTCTTCCTTGTAGTAAATCATTTGATCTAACTTGGAAGTTATGATCTACAAATAGCTTTACTCCATGCTCATCTGACGCATCTATTCTAATATTTTCATGAATATCTATATATGATGCTAGACCATTTTCTTTTAATTCTTCTCTTTCTAGATGAATTGACTGGTCTACAATGACGCTCCGAGTTATTTTGCATCCCTTACAAAGATATGAAACCCTACGGTAAATATTTTCGTCTGGTGCTAAATGCATATGTATAATTGTAGCTTAAATCATCTAATTCAAAAAGAGTATGATGTTTAAATCAAATATTTCGTAGCTTTTTAAAATTTGTATAACAATAGTAAAATACAATCTTTGATTCCCGTTATAATCAAATTATTAATTATATTCGATTTATTTAATTCATACAGTTGAAATTAATTCGGATTTTTTTAATTCTTCTTTTATTCACTCCATCTTCGGTTTCTACACAAATTCCATCTCAATCTGAGGAAGATGATGAAACTTATTTTGGTTGGTATTGGGGTTCTGCAGGTATTTTATCAGTTTTATTCGATTTGTTATCTGCAAATGTGGGTGATTCAAATTTTAAGGGTGAATTGACTAATTTAATTAATCGAGGATTAGATGGATTGTGGGAAAATAGATTAATGATTGACAATGGATCTAAAATTGCATCATGGTCAAAAATAGAAAATGGTTCTATCTATCCTGGAATGAAGTATGGAGTTACTGGAATAATTAAAACTTTTTTAAGAGCGTATACTCTATTGAATAACGAAACTTATCTCAATTGGATCGATGAAAGTTTTCAACAACTCATTAGAGAATCAGATCATACCTCACAATACCTTAGTTGGCCTTATAATTATGAAAATATTCAAAATAATACAGGTATTGTTGTTAATGATATTAACTTTGGAGGTTTAGGTATCATTGATACCATCCTGGATTATTACAATAAGACAAATAATATTGAGTTGCTTTCATATGCTATTTCAATTGCAGAATGGCTATACAAAGCGTCATTTATCAGCAGCGGTGAATCATTATATCAGTTATTACCATGGTATAGTATAGATTTTACAACTACTGAGATTCAAACTTCATATCTAACTGGTATGGCTGGAACAATACCCGTGTTTTCTAGATTATCCCTAGCAACATCAAATACAACTTGGATTAATTGGGCTCAAAACATATCAACATGGTATATTGATCATCAAGAACAGAATGGAAGCTGGAAATTTGATCCTCAAGATCCTACAAGCTTTTATTATACTTCATTTGAAAATGGTGTTTTGGGGATAATAGTTGCTTTATCTATTGGTAAATCTCTAGGTATTGAACTTGATTTATCACAAACTATTGATAATGGTCTTCTATGGTTAAAAAATCAAATTATCATGAACCACACCCACCTATCAATACCAATTTTTACAGGTGCAAATTTTTATCGTAATGGTTATTTACGAGGTCTACTAGGTATTATAGATGTTTTTAGTGAATATCCGATGTATAAAGATTTTAGTTTGGAATTACTTGAAATGTTTTTAGAAACAAATACATATACTTTCAGTAAAAAAGGAAAAACATGCATTGGGATGTATAGTATTGATGACAATGAACCATTTTTAGATTTATCTTTTGCAGATGGTGTGTCTGGTTTAATTCACATTCTGATAAAATTTTATACCAAAGGCTTAATTGAAAAAGCTAAAATGGATAATTACGCAAAAAAATATTTGGAAACACTCATAGTGTTTATGAATGTAGATAATTTATGGCCACGACAAGTTCCAATAAATCAGTTTATCAGAAATAATTTATTTATTTACTTTTCCAGTGCAGTTATGATGACTATTATGCTCTATATATTAAAAATAAAGAAGAAATCTTAATACATTTAATATAAGAGCTTAAATTAATCTAATTTTTATGGGAAATTACGCAAATGACTGAATTAAATGACATTTCATGGTTGAAGAAATGGAATATTCAGAAAATATCCAAAAGCTTGGGTACTCCATTTTATCTCTATAATCAAGATAAAATAATTGAAAACTATAATTTGTTAACAGAAGGGCTACATTCAAAGATTAATGTGTTCTATGCTGCAAAGGCAAATCCTAATCCTGAAATATTGAGATGTATCAAGATGCTTACTCCTCATATAGAAGTTTCTAGTTTGGGTGAATTTCGATTATCAAGAAAAGCAGGATATCAAGCCGCAAATATTATTGTAAATGGACCTGGTAAATCAAAAAACGAAATAGATATCTATTTGCAAGAGGAAATTGGGTATATCAATGCAGAATCCATAGAAGAAATTAAGTTAATAAGTGTACTCGCAGACAAACACAATTGGGATGGTAAATTAGGTATTCGAATTAATCCCGATTTTAATATACACGACACGGTATTAACAACAGGTGGCATTCCTTCTAAATTTGGAATTGATTTGAACCATATTGACAATATTGATGAATTATTACGAATAAAAATAAAAATGCTCCATGTTCATGTTGGTTCTAGGTCCTTGGATGGTGACGAAATTTCTATATTTTATATGAAAATTCTAGAAGTATATTTATCCTTGAAAACTAATCTATTACCAAATCTAGAAATCCTAGATCTTGGTGGTGGTTTTGGAATACCAATCCGAGATGGTGAATTACCACTAGATGTCAAAAAAATTATTTCTACCCTGAATAATTTAGTACAATATGATGAGATTGACCAGTTATTTATTGAACCCGGTAGATTTATAATTGGAAATGCTGGTATATGCATTTCCAAAATTCTATATATTAAGGAATCAAAAGGAGAAACCTTTGCGATAATTGACGCGGGAACGAATACTTTCGCAAGGAATTCATTAGTTAGAGATCAACATAAAATTATTTCATTAAGTGAACTGCATAATACCAATAGGGATATTTCTGTAGATCATGTGGTAGGTCCACTATGTACATCTTTTGATTGGCATCAATTAAATAAACCAATTCGATGCTCTAGCGATGATTACATGATAATTTATTCAACAGGGGCATATGGATTAACTGCTGCACAATCATTATTTATGATGAGACCAATAGCTCCTGAATTATTAATTAATGGAGACGATATTTCAGTAATCAATAACGAATTTGATCCAACTATAATATATGATAACAAGCTCATTACTGATTTTCCTCGTACTGATTTAATGGATATAAAATATTATTAGCGTCTGATATTTAATATTTAGTTCGTGTTAAAACAATTCTCGTATTTGTATCTCTAACCCCAGAAATACTTCGTAGTTTTTCAATTGCATTTTTTAAATCCTCTGTATTGTTGCTATTAAATATTATCAATAAATCTACATCTCCTGCAGTTTCATATATAGTCTCAATCCCTTTGGGGATTAATTCTTCTATTTGATTTTTTATTTTATTTGAACCAATATTACCTTCAATTATTATTTCTATAACTGCCCATCCTTTTGACCCTTCTTCTTTTATTTGAATTGTAAATTTCTCAATAATACCTGAACTTACCAGCTTAGATATTCTATTTCTAATTGCTCCTTCTGTGACATTTAGTGATTTTGCCAATTCTGTATTTTTTAATTTTGAATTTTCTTTTAATAATTCTAATAATTTATTATCAAATTCATCAATTACATACAATGCTTTAGTCATAAATTAATATTTTGTATAATTAAAATATGAATATATTCTTTTCGAATTTCGAACTACATACAAGTAAAAAAATAATTAATATATATCATTTATATGAATTTCAATTAGTTACTAAAATTTAAATAATTATTAAATTTAAATTTACGTATAATAATAATTAAAACAATTTTACATTTTTATAAAAATAAATAAATTGAATTTTCGTGGGAAAAAGAATAGTTCAATTTAAAATAATTACGACATTAAAACTATCAAAATACAATAATGTTATAAATTTAATAATGGGTATAGAATTTGTCAATATATGGTAATTCCTCTTGATCGATTTATACTAATGACAGATGGAGGTTTAACTGTATACAATAAGTCATTTCAAAATAAAAAGTACGATGCATTTCTTTTTGGTAGTTTTATTGGTGCAATTCTTTCTTTTACCAATGATTTAGGTGAAAAATTAACATCACTTTCACTCCAATCATTAACTCTCACCTTTAAAAAACTCAATAATTTTATTATTGTTGTAGGATATCAGGAAGATTTAGTCACTGAGCAAGCAATAACACATTTATTTAATGAATTTGAACAAAGTGAATTTTTAAAAGAAAAGGCATTAGAGGCTGAATTTGGGGCTGTGGAAATAACAAATGAGTTTGAGGAATCAGTAAATATAATATTACAATCAATATTTAATAATTATGAAAATATTGATTCTCTAATTTCTATCAATAGTTCCGAAAATCAAATTAGAACCAAGGAACAGAAAGAGATTATGCAAATTATCAATAAATTGTTTAATTCTGATGTTCAAATAAGAGATTTGGCATTAACACTAATTGGAAAAGAAATTTCATCTCAAGAAGCAATCTCAAAATCGATTGCGACCGATATGGTTATTGAATTAATTTCAATGACAAATATAGAACCTAAATTCAAGAAAAAATTAAATGAATTATTAATCCAAATGAAAAATAGGACTCTTCGAGCAGCTAAAAAGACACAAAGAGCACTATTCTAAATGTAATAGAATTATCTAGTTGAGGGAAATCGTTTAAAATTGATCAATCGAATTAATTCTGTTGCATCTTCCATGGTATTAGATCCCTTCTCTAACGAATCAATAATATCAAGTAAGAGAAAGATGGTTATTGGTTCAAGATCTGTTGAATGCAACATTAATTCCTCCCACATTTGTCTATGTAATTTATCCAAATACTCTTCAATATAATTTATATGATAACTGAATTCAGCTGCTAAATTAATTTTGATTGGTATTAGGGTTACTATATCCACCGTTACCTGTACTAAAAGTTGTAAAACTATTGAATATTTCCTTAATAATTGATAAAATTCCGGTTTGAGTTGATTTTTTATAAAAAGTAATTTTCTTAATGATCTTAGATGATGACCAGCTGCTTTATCAATTTTTCTTGAAAATTCTAAAAGTTCTGTTGCATCATTAGCTTCAAATGCACCAGAAAAAGTAGCTTCTTTCATAAAATCAAGTATTTTATCTGCTTTTCTTTCAAATAACTTTGCGTTTTCTAAAAATTGTTTTGACTTTAGAATATTTGCCACTTCAAAAGCCTGAATTCCTTTTGAAACCTCAATACTTGATTTTTGAATATAATTTAAATGCTGGGTAATATGCTCGAGCTGTCTGTAGTTTGGTCTAGTATCATTGAAAATAATAACTATTACAAACAATTGAATTAAAATTAATAAAACAACAAAAAATATGATTGGTTCAAATAATTTAATTTTATTAACAATAATCGTATTTCTTCCCTCTACAAGTATTACTATTATTAAACATCCGAGTAGATATCCCATATCAAGTATAAACCGGTAAAATCCTAAAATAATACCTCTATGGTGTGAAGGGACAATATCTGTAATAACTGAGGGTGAAATTGGAAAATAAATGCCTCTACCAAGTCCTGAAAGTGAAATTGCAAATAAAATTAGAGGAAACCAAGAAATAAAATTTAAGTTAAAGATCAGAATAAATCCAATCGCTTCAATAAATAAACCCATAATAATTGGGGATTTTCTCCCAATTGCGTCTGAGAGTGGTCCTGTTATTAAAATACCAATACTCCAAAATAATGTAAATGAGCCCGTTAATATTCCCAATTGTGTAAAATTATATTTATATTCTATTACTAATAATGGAAAAACCAAAATCATCATCGAATCAGATATTCTTGAAACTAAACCTGTCATATAATGAATTAGAAAAGAAGATCTAAATGCGTATTTTAAGGATAATTTAGCTTTTTGTTCAAATAACAACTCATTCTTTTTTTGGGTTAGTTCTGCAATTTCATGGTCGTTGAATTCTTCTTTTTGTATCTGAAAAAATTCATCTAATCTAGT
>JAOUKW010000620.1 GCA_029882335.1 Candidatus Heimdallarchaeota archaeon
TATTCTGCAATGAATGGAATTATGCTACATCATGAGAATGAGAAAATTGAAAATTATCTTGTGACTGCAACTCAAATATTTGATGAACTGGAAGATGATTATTTGACTGGTACTATAGAGGGAATCTATGGCGATTATTTCCGCAAAAATAAAAACTATAACTATGCTTTAGAATGTTATACTGAAAGCTCTCAGCTTATGAAAATTTGTCAAAGAAAGAATAGCTATTATGAAATTAATTTAAAGATTGCATCATTAAATATGGCATTATTTAATTATAACACAACAATAGAACTTTATAAACAAGTTCTCTGGTCTAGTAATCAATATAATATAATTCATGCATACTTAGGTCTATCATCGATCTATGCAAAAATGGATATGAATACAAATGCATACAAGTATTTAAGACTTGCAGGAGAGTTTGCATCACAGAGTGATAATCCGTATTTAATTACTCTTGTAAATGATCATCTTGGATATTACTATGGGAAAATGGAATTCTATGAAAGTGCAATAAGTTTATTTAAAAGAAATATTAGTTTTAAATCAGACTTAGAGATTTCAAGCAAGATTACTCAATTCAAATTAGCATGGGTTTATTATAAACAAAATGATTTCTTTAAAGCAATGGATTTAGTTATGTATGCAATGAATAAATTTGATGAAGACAAGGAACAAGCATACTTGATACAAGGGTCATTATTATTGGATAATATTAATTTAATGATGGAAAATCCTGATGATTTGAATAGAAAAAAATTAAATTTTATTATTGATATCAAACAATTAGATTTAGATATCCCAGGATCGTCAATTAGAATATCACCAGAAGAAATTTCAGAAGTTCTTCCAAACATGTTAATACCTGTAGACAATATTATTATTTTATCAGAAGTGCTTTCCATGGAAATAAGACAATTACTCATCAACGGATTTAATTTGACAGATAATGAAGATGTTATAGATGAAATTTTTTCTAAAGTGGATCAAACTCAATCTAAAAACAAAACCTTATTTATTGCAAATATTAAAAATCAACATGAAACAAAATGCATGAAAGTTATCTTATATAAGAATGTATCCAATATTGAAGATGTTCTTAAAATAGAAATTGAAAAGGATTATTGCATGCCAATCAAAGGAAATCAAGCGATGATAAACGTATACCAACATGATAAATTCAACGATTCTATTTTTTCTAGTCCGATTGATAGTAAAAGAATAAATTTTTCCAATTGGAAACAAGTATAATTAACCCAAATCTATATTTACTACTGAAATCTTTACTGTAACTAGCAGAAGATGAAATATCTTACAAAATCTACCATACACCATGAGTACAAGAAATATTTAACTTTCCAATCAATATCATGTTTATTAGTATAGGAAAAGTATCTAAATTAGCTGCAGTATCTAAATCCACACTAAGACGATGGGAGGAGTATAAATATCTACTACCAGATTATAGAACAAAGGGTAATCATAGGAGTATAGGTACAATACAATATTGAAGTTTCTTGGTTTGATTGGTGATAAATCGGATAAAGAAGTATTCATTTATGCAAGAGTGAGTGCAAACAAGCAAAAAGATGATTTAAAGAGGCAGATAAGAAGTTTACAAGAGTATAGTCATAATAATGGTTGGAAAATAACTGGTATTTACAATGATATAGCTTCTGGGTTGAATGATGGGAGAAAGGATC
>JAOUKW010000220.1 GCA_029882335.1 Candidatus Heimdallarchaeota archaeon
CACTTTGCTTAAGATTTTTTAATTTTTGAAATATATCATTAAAAGAATTAATTAAAATGATAAATTCTTTTTCATTTAATTTTCCTTCTATCATGAGCTTATATAAAACTAACATCCACTCACCTGTAATATCAATTAAATTATTTGTTATTATCATAGTATCAAAATTATAACTAGTTTCTTGGAAAACTATTGTTGCAAATTCTAGATGATCCTGAATTCCATTATTTTTTGCAATATAATTAATTATTTCTGAATCCAATAGAAATGTACGTAATGTAATATCTTTGATTAGATATGTTATTTCTTTTTTTATGTCCTTTGAAAGGATTAAATCAAATGAACCAATTCGTATAGTCTCCACTAATAAATCCGCTCATATTTTGAATCTCACCGTAGCTCTTAATCTTTTTTATCTATGATACAATTTGTATTTTTTTTTTGTTTTTTATTTTTATTAAATTATAAATTGCAAAAAATATTACTAATGGTATTAAGGAAAAATTTAATGAATCTTCTTCTGGTGGTGGTACTGGATTTTGAATCGAATTAATATTGAATTCTAGTAATTTTACATAGGATTCAACATTTTCAGCTCCTGGTAATATATGTAAATACACTATATTTGAATTTGTGTTTCTCGCTAATTGTAACACATCCGGGTTTTCTTGATTCTTGGTTGCAATAATTAAGGTTATTTCTTCTTCAATCATTCTATTAGTAATTTCATCTATATGATGTGCACTTGGTTCTATTCCTTCCTTCTCCTCGATTGCAGCTACTCTGATAAAACCTAAAAGATTCAAAAAATACATGAATGCTGGATGATCTACAACTACCTTGGTTCCTATATAATAAGCTTTTAATTCGTTCATTTCGGAAATATACTCATCAAGTTGGTTATTGATAACATTTTTATTCGTTTGCATATTCGAATAATCAAATAAATCAAGTGAAACAAAGATATTAAATAAATTCTCAATCATTAGTTTACCAATAACTGGGGAAAGCCATATATGTGGATTCGGTGAATTTGTAATAGGATCAATTTGTTCTACCTCTGATACGTCAATCACATAATATAATTTTTCTAGTAAATTTATAGAGCCACTGTTTTCTATGTATTGAATCAACCATTCATCAAATTCTGGTGACCCTAATGCAATTATAAAATCAGATTCATCTAATTTAATTATGGCTTCAGACGTAGGTTCATAAAAATGTGGATCTACACTTCCATCAATTATATTATATATCGCTACATTGTCACCTAGAATTGAATATACCATGTCTCCTAAAAAACTCAATGTGGTTACAATCTGCACTTGCCCGTTTTGAGTTGGTTGTATATTACTTTCAGCTAATATCGGATTATGTGAAATAATGCAAAGTATGACGATAAGTCTTGTAGTATTCCATCTCATATATTTACGTATCATCGTAAATATTTATAAACATTAGTATAATAATTCAATATGAAGAAAAAATGTTAAATGATATCTCTCAAATAGAAGATGAAACAAACCTGTTAAATGAAATGTTCAATGACTTAGGAGAAAAAGAGCAACGAGTTATTATTTTCTTATTTGAATGGAATCGGCCAATACGAGTTGGAGATATGAAAAATTATCTAAAATATCCTCATTCAACTCTAAATTCCGTTTTGAAGAGATTGGTAAAATTAGAATTAGTCATTTGGGAGAATTATAAACAGGTTTATTTGAAGCAAATAGCACGTAGAATGGTTGCTCATCATCTTCAGCATCATAAAATTTTGGAGATTTATTTCTTACAAGAATTAAATATTACATCTGATCAGGCTCATGATGAAAGTATAAGAGTTGCAGGAGTATTATCTTGTAACACTATTTTGAAAATGAAAGAGAAAATAACTACTGATAGATTGGAGCAGTGTGGTATTATTCTGAATAACCAAATGGATTGATAAAGAATGGTGACATTAACTGATTTTTTAAATTCATTGAATAATCCACTGATTGCTAGAGCATTTACTGCAGCAATATTAATTGGAATTATTTGTTCTGTAATTGGAGTTTTTATTATTTTGAAAGGTGTAATATTCTTAGGTGAAGCAATAGCACATGCTGCATTTGCAGGAGCATCTTTAGCAATATTATTAGGTATGTCAAATCCGATATTGCTAATAATGATATTTGGTGTGTCTACATCAATTTTAGTGACTTATGTAAATGAAAAAGAGATAATGGGTGATGAAGTAGTTATTGGAATTTCTTTTACTTTTTTTATGGCTTTAGCAATTTTTTTTATTGGGTTAATGGATAGATTGAGTACTACCGTGTCTACAATTCTACTTGGTAGAATATTATTTATCACTTTATTAAATTATCAATTACTCTTAATTTCAACTATTGTGGTGATTTTGTCCATAATTTTATTAAAAAGGAATCTTTATACATTAATATTTGATGAAGAAGTTGCAAAAGCCTCTGGAATTAATGTAAAAGCACTAAATTATTATTTTTTTATTTTAGTCGCTTTAGCTATTAATGTATCATTAACTTCTATTGGTGCCATTCTAGTATTTGCAATGTTAATTACGCCAGCTGCGTCAGCCTATCAATGGACCTATAATATAAATAAAATGTTAATAATATCATTAATTTTTGGAATTGCTTCAAGTGTTGGAGGATTTGTCTTATCCTTTATCTACAACTGGCCATCGGGATCAACAATTATAATTTTATCCACTTTATTCTTCCTCATTTCCTTTTTGCTATCACCAAAAAGAACATACTCATCAAAAAGCAGTGTTGACTTTGATTTAAAGAGATTACCTCACTTTCATTCAAACCAATCAATTACATCAGATCAATACATTGACCATTTACGAGAAACAACAGAATTTGAAAATAATGATTTAATCAAATTAGGTGATAAAAATGAATAGCATGATTGACATCCATAATATTACAGTGAATTATAAAAATCAACAAGCACTATGTGAAATAAATTTACAAATAAATCAAGGTGAATTTGTTGGTATCTGTGGACCTAATGGATCAGGTAAAACTACATTATTAAAATCAATTTTAGGAATAATAAAACCTATTTCAGGCTTTGTCAATGTTAATGGAATTAATATACTAAATAAACAACATGACAAAAAAGAGATTGGATATGTCCCTCAACTTAGAAAAATATCTCCTCATTTTCCAGGGTTTGTAATCGATATTGTGTCAATGGGAAGGACATCTAGGAAAAAAATTGGCCATTGGTTAAATAACTATGATAAATCAATAATAAAAAAGGCTATGGAAGATGCTGAAATATCTCATCTAGCAAATCAACCAATTGGAAAATTATCTGGGGGTCAGCTTCAAAGAGTCATGATTGCACGTGCCCTAGCTCAAGAACCAAATATACTTTTATTAGATGAACCAACTTCTGCACTTGACTACCGAATGACAAAAAATGTAATGACATTGCTTCAAAAATTAAACTCACAAAATGGATTAACAATTATTTCAGTCCATCATGATTTAGAACTTCTAAAGGAACATGTAACTAGAATAATATGTCTAGATCGAACAGTCGAATGGGATGGTAGACCAACAGACGCTCAACTGGATAAAGAGCTTCTCAGATTATTTTTTTACAGGACTCCTCATTGAGTTATTTCTTACATATTTAAAATAATGCATAAAGGAAATCATACAACCTAAATCTACTATCAAAGTAGGTATTGATTCAATGCTATAACCTCGTAGATTATTTGTAGGTATAAAGGATATGGATAAGATCAAATCGATCATAATTGCTAATACTATTAGGCTAATCCCTATTTTTTCACGTATGGTATTTGTATTCTCCCAATATTTGGTAAAATAACTAAGAATTAACATGAGTATGGGTAAATATATATAAAGTTCATACCCTGCTTCAATTTTGAAAAATACAAGATTATAGATAATTGTAATAATGAATAAATATAGAAATAATTTGCCCTCAAAATGATACTGCTTTAGCGTTCGATAAATTTCCTTAAAAGAAGCCAAAATACCTCCTTCTTCTGTAATTTCCTCTTGATTTGATGAATTTTTTGTAGAAACAGACGAGAGGTTAGACATATTTATTTTATAGTAAATAGATATTTAATATCTCTTTTTTTATTTAGGATGACAGTGAAAAATATCTAATTTCTCGAAATAATTTCTATTTTTTAACAGAGATCATATTATCTGATAAATCATAAGAATGACCAATTACGGGTCTAGACGAATACGCTTCATTAATTTTCCTAATTTGATCTATATTTAATTTTATACTGACTGCTTGAATAGCTTCCTCTAAATGTTTCATTTTGGTGACACCAATTATGGGTGAAGTAATCCCTGGTTGATGTAATATCCATGATAAAGCTATTTGAGCAATACTCATCTCCTGTTCCTTGGACACTTCTGTAATTGCATCTAATACATCAAAATCGTTATCATGGAAATATCTACTCTTAAGATAAGGGTCTGAACGATACCGTGGAGAATTTGCTTCAATACTTCTTTGATATTTTCCTGTTAAAAATCCCCTTCCTAATGGGCTCCACGGAATAATTCCCATACCTTGATCGATGCAAAATGGTATCACCTCCCTTTCTTCTTCTCTATATATCGTATTATAATGATTTTGCATGGTGGCAAATTTTTCTAATCCTAATTTTTCCGCGGTGTATTGTGCTTTTGCCAACTCCCACGCATACATTGATGAAGCACCAATGTGAAGAGTTGCACCAATATCAATTAAATGATTCAATGTCCTCATAATGTATTCAATGTCAACTGAATAATCCCAACGATGAATTTGATATAAATCAACATAATCAAGATTCATTCGAGATAGAGATGCATCAATTTGTTGAAGCATATGCAAACGGTTTAATCCCTTTTGATTTGGTCCATCTCCCATTTGAAATCTAACTTTTGTTGCGATAACCACATCATCTCTATAGTCCTCAAGTAGTTGACCAGTAATTTCCTCTGATCTTCCTCTAGAATAAACATTTGCCGTATCAAAAAAATTAATTCCTGCATCTATCGCTTTTTCTACAATTGGTTTTGCTTCATCAATCTCTAATTGCCACTCTTGGGTATTTCCGTATGACATCATCCCCAAACACAATTTAGAGACGGTGATTCCAGTTTTTCCTAGATTCGTATAGTCCATAATTGTACAAAACACAAAAAGAATTTAATGATATTTAAGCAATGAAATATTATTGAAAAAATAAAATGAAAATTTTTATATTAACCTATTTCGCAATAATTTAATCAGAATGTTAATATTACGTGTAGAAAATCGAATTTTGTGTATAGTGAAATTATAAGTAATTGGGAGAGAGCAAATCCAGCTACTTCTTCTAGACTTGGTATTCATACATTCGATCATATTTTACCTGATTATTCTGAAGAATTTAGACTACAAAGAATTATCGAATTAAAGAGAGAATTACAGTATTTAGAAACATTAACTCCTGTCTCTCAAATAGAAATATATGAATGGGAACTTGTTAAATTCACTTTGGAGAGGGAATTATTTTCTAGAGAAATATTAATGGATTATAAAAATTCACTTGTCAGTTGGATATATCCATTGATGAGAGTTGAATCAAGTATAACTGCAAGAAACTATGCATCTGTTGATGAAAGACTTAGGATTATTATTGAATTTGAAAAATCAATTCCTGATTATTTAAATAAATCACTTGAAATTATTGATTTAGAATTACCAAAAGCAAAATTATTAATGGGAATTTCATTCCTGTCAGGTTGTATTTCGTATTTCAAGGATACTTTAATTTCATTTGTAACACAAGCAGAAGATGAGAAACTTATTCATGAATGGTCTGAAGTAAATATATCTGCCATTGAAGCTATGGAAAAGTTTACTAATATACTGAAAACGCAATATTTACCACGAGCACATGATAATTTTAAGTTAGGTAAAGATAAATTTTTAGAATTACTAAAGAATCAAGAAGGAGTTGAATTAACAGTAGAAAAACTACTATTGATTGGAGAAAATGATCTTGAAAGAAACTATAAAGCATTACTAAGCCTAGCAAATGATAAATCCATAGAGGAATTTCTCCATGAAATTAAGATAGACTATCCAAATCCAGAAAATTTAATTTCTGAATCTAAAGAAATGTTATCACGAATGACAAAATTTGTAAAGGATAACGATCTAATATCGGTACCAAATCATACCATGTGTGAGGTTATTAATACACCAAAAGCATTCCGGAGCTTTGCTTTTGCAGCAATGAACACACCCGGTCCATTTGAACTTCCCGAGGCATCTGAAGCGTACTATTGGATTACACCTCCCGCGCCTGAATGGGATGCAGATAAGACCCACCAGTATATGCAATTTTTTAATAGAGGTTTCCTTGAATATGTTTCTGTACATGAGGTAATGCCTGGCCACTTTTTACAATTATTAAAAAATCAGGAAGCAGAAAGTAAAATAATGAACTATTTTGCATGGAGTACATCTATGATTGAAGGATGGGCTCATTATACAGAGGAAATGATGCATAATTATGGGTATTCTGATTTGGTAGAGCACACTATTTCTAGGGAGAAATTACATGCTGGGCAGTTATTGGGGGCACTAATGCGAAATTGTAGGTATGTCGCTGCAATAAAAATGCATTGCTTTGATATGACAGTTAACGAAGCAAAAGAATTATTCATGAACAAGGGATTTATGCCTGAACCAAATGCACAAATTGAAGCAAATAGAGGAACAGTCGATTCTAT
>JAOUKW010000221.1 GCA_029882335.1 Candidatus Heimdallarchaeota archaeon
GAAAGTACCACTCTTCAAGCAAGATTTGATGATGAAAAACGAGCACTAGAGATTATTGCAAATACTAAACTTGGAGATGGTTTATCTATGGAAAAAGTCATGTCCGAACTGAGGAAAAATACTGCAAGTTCTGATGAGGTAGTCCGTTTACAAAATAAAATTAATGAACTCGAAATAAAAATTAAAATGGAAAGAGAAGAAAATGAGAAAATTCAAATGGAGTTATCAACCTCATTTATGGAAAAAATTACTAGATATGATGAAATGATTGAAAATTTAAAATCAAGATTAGGGGAAGAATAAAAATTCAGAGATTTGCTTTTCGAAAAAAAATTATTCTAAATACCTAGTTAGATAGCGTTTCAAGTCTGTAGTTTTTTAAACAATTAGAAGAAAGATATTTTAGAGAGAGAATAATGGTAGACTTAACCGAAGTAAAAGGTATTGGTCCAGCTACTGCAGTAAAATTGCATGCAGCAGGTATTAATACTGCAGAAAAGTTATCAAAATCGGAAGCTGAACACCTAATTATCCATGGTATAGGAAAAGCTAGTGCTCTTAAAATCATACAAGCTGCAAAAGAGGCTATCGGTAGTCAAGAATCAATTTCAAAAGATAGTCCCAAGACAGAAGAACCTAAGCAAGAAAAAGTAAGCACATCACCCAAAAAGGAGAAAGTTGTTGCTGAAAAGAAAGTTGTTAAAACAGAGCAAGTAGTAGAAGACATTGGACCTAAATTATCTGACATTAAAGGATTAGGTAAGAAAATTGAGTCAATTTTAAATGATAATGGAATATCTACTGTCGAGGAATTAGCCAAAACTGACCCTGAAGCTCTATCAAGAATAGATGGTATTTCTGAAAATGCTGCTGATAAAATTACCAAAGGTGCAGCAGATATGCTAGGCTTACCTGCACCAGGTAAAGAAAGACAAAAGGCAGAAAAGAAGAAAGAGGAACTAAAGAAGGCCGCAAAAGAAGGAAAATTATCTGAGGATCAAAGATCCCCCCTCCCCATGGGAATACCCACAAAGAAAAAACGTGGAGTTCAAATAAGAACCACAGCAGATCAAGATGAACCCATTAGAAAGGTAAAGAAGAAAGAAGGTTGGGTAGTAAAGAAAAAAGAATTATCTCCTGACGAAATCGAAGAAAGAAGAAAACGAATGGAGGAAATGTCTAAATCTTCGAAGATCACAAGAGATATTCCTCAAAGACCGCTACCAGTAAAAGCACAAAAAACCAGTAAATCAATCAAAACTGAAAAACCAGTTAAAAAACTTAAAGAAGAAAAGCCTATTGTTGTTAAAAAGGAAAAGAAAAAGACAAAGGCAGAAGTATACTATACTACACTTGATTTACAACCAAAAGAAGTGGTCAAAAAACCAAAATCTGGAAAGGAAACCACTGGTCAACCTACACCAAGAATTTCTGTAGAAAAGAATACTTATTTGGGTAGAGTTTCATCTCATCGAAGAAGTCGAAGAGTAAAACATGAGAGACAATTAATAGTAGACCTAAATGATGAATTCCATCCAGAAATGCTTTTGGGGCAAAATGTATATGTCACCTATCCAGATAACGAACAAAGAGTATCAGGATCAGTCACTAAACGGTTTGGTAAACCATCCTCAAAGAAAGTATTAGTAAATTTCAAAAAAGGTATTAGATTAGAAGCAATTTCTCAAAAGGTATACATTAAATAAGTCCTAAATTAAAATTTTGCGTTTAGTAAGGCTTATACGCAAATTGTAGAATTTTTAAATTGATATAATTGCATTATTTACAATCAATAACAACAAATATAGAAATTAATTTGAAATTAACTTTCAATTTAATATTTTAATTGAGAAAGAGATTTTTATAACAGAAAAATTAATGAAATGATGAAATATTCGGGAGAATACAAGGATATACTAACTTTTGAACCTGTCTTATTTAAGGTTATTGAGGAAGAAGAAGTTCAAAAATTAATAAGAGATCCATTATATGCTCCTTTGATCATGATACTTCGAGATGGACCTATGACTGTTAGGGAAATTGAGGCAAGATATAATGAAGAAGCAGATAAGGAAAGATCAGATAAATCAATCTATAGATACCTTAAAACCTTGGAAAAAGCAGAAATAGTCATCCCCGCCGGACAGAGAGTCATATTAGGAAAAACTGCATCAGAAACATTATTTTCTCGTACTGCATTAGCATTTTATTTAACAAACGAACATAAAGACTTTTGGTTGACAAACCAAGGAGGAAGAATGACTGAATCTATTGCTTCTTTATTAACTCATTTAATTCCCGGTAATGTAGATATTAAAAAATTAAATCATATTTTTTACGAAATTAGCTCTCAAAGAATTGAAAATTTAAGAAAAATGGTTAAACAAAGTACAGCTAAAACTTATCATAACATCTCAGATTTGGACTGGAAAAAAATTCAATTTTTATTTAATTTTAGTGGAATGGTTGGCGTTTTTATAGAAAATCCATCTTTATTAGATAAGATAAAAGATTGCTTCAATGCACCAGTATGATGATTTCACAATTTTCTCAAATTTTGAGAAAAATAAATCTTTTAAATAATAGCTAACCAATCATCTTTTTATTCTGAAATTTCAATATATACAAAATATGAAACGATTGTTTAATTTTATAAAGATATTAATTTATTTTATATTTGCAAAAGATTATCCGAGAGGAAGAATAATCGAATATAATAAATATAATATAAATCCATACCCTTTATACTATTGGTATAGATAATCCATCATCTATAAGAAACCAAAACCTAATATGCTTATAAAACGATGTATTATTAGGTAACATAAGTTATGTGCGGTAGATTTTCAAGATTTACAGGGATTGATTCAATTCAAGACAGATATGATTTGAAGACAATTATAGAACTGGAATCAAATTATAATACTTCACCTCAGGACGAAGCAGTCGTTATACTTAGATCTGACATTAATCATAGCCAAAATATGATTTGGGGATTTCTCCCCTTTTGGTCAAAAACTAGAACAATATCAAACAAAACAATAAATGCTCGATCAGATTCCCTTGAGAAGAAATATTTCAAGCATTCATTTGAACAGAAAAGATGTATAATTCCTGTCAATGGTTTTTTTGAATGGAATAGCAGAACAAAACAACCATACTATATTCATCATGCAGACAATGAACTATTTAGTTTTGCCGGTCTATATGATATATGGAAATCAAATATGGGTGAAGTAGTTAATTCCTTTACAATTATAACCACAAAAGCAAATGAAACAATCAAACAAATCCATGATCGAATGCCAGTAATTATAGATAAAGAATATGAAGAACAATGGTTAGATCATACCACATCAATTTCAAAATTAAATTCAATTTTATCAACACCTACGATGCAGCCCTTAAATTTATATTCTGTTTCCTCATTTGTAAACTCACCTAAAAATAAAGGAATAAAATGCATCGAGCCGATATCAGAACAGAATTCATTATCGAATTATTTCTAATTATTGAAGAATTCAATTCGATTCAAAATAAATTCCATAAATTCCAATTTAAGAATGGAGTTCTTTAATTGCTGAACCATTGTAGTTTGGTATCCTTTTGATAAAATTGACGTAGACATTGCATATTTGGGATTGGTCAATTCTAGATACATGTCATCATTGAAGAAATATTTTATCAGATTTGTATAGTTTACAGGTACCTTCCAAAACATGATAGATTGTAAATATTCAATAAAATCAATGGTGGTGATACCATTAACTCTGAAAAAATCAGTTATTAAATTTAAAACGTCAGGATTTATCTGTTTTGAGTCCCCTATTATTAAATTCCCTCCTTTCAATTTCTTAATACCCCTAATTATGTTTTGTAATTCTGAAAATAGATCATTTGTACTATCTAGATAAATTACACGATTTTCTTGATAGAATTTAAAGGAGATGAGTATTGTCTCACCGGATAGTTCATCATTATAATGATCCAACAAAATGAATTTTGATCTATCAATATTATCAAAACTTGGTATATTTCCTTTTGTAAGTATAGTTGCTTCTTTTAATACCTTTCTAAAATCATTTTGATTGACATCAATTTCCTTGAAAATATCCTCCAAGTTATCTTCATTTAAATTACCTAACCGTTTTATACCAAACATTTTTAACTTTAAAATCAAGTCTGGAGGGCCGAAACAAAGTATATCAACGGGAAGATTTCGATAATTTCTCTCAGAAATTAATTTGATTTTTGATTCAATCATATTCACACAAGATATATGTGTTTGAATATAAATATTCAGAGTTTATTGTTTATAACCAAAATTGAGTATTAGATTTCTTGTATGGATTCAGAAAACACAAAAATAAAGAATAAATATCATTTTTATCAGTAAAACAATATGGAATTATCTATTGAAGAAAAGGCAATAGAATTATCGAAAAAATTGAATTGGGGTTATTCAGCTCAAGATATTGAAACAAAGACGGATGAAATTATAAAAGAAATCTCAGAAAATGTGGAAGAAATTGAAAATACAAATGAAAATGAGATTAATTTTAATAACATAATTCGTAAAAGAGAATTATTTGATGGAGAAATATCTACTAAACTTGCACCAATTGGCTTTTTATCTAATGTATCTCCAAATGATGATGTTCGTAACGCGTCTAATCTAGCAATGCAAAAACTTAGCCAATTTTTTATTGACTTAACATTTCGGAAAAAAAGTTATGAAGTAGTAAAAAAGGTTGCAGAGAAAAATGAAAATTTAGACGATGTAGAAAAAAGATTATTAAAAAGATATTTAAGTGATTTTAAAAGAGCTGGACTTGATTTAGATGAAGTACAACAGGAAAAATTAAAAAAGCTGTACAAGGAAATTTCAGAAATTAGAATAAAATTTTCTAGAAATTTAAATGAAAATAATGATAATCTAATAGTTGATTTAGATGAATTAAAAGGAGTTTCTGATAGTGTAATTGAATCATTTTTTACAAATGAAGCAGGAAAATATATTGTACCAGTGAAATCACCAAATTATTTAGCAATAATGGAATTTTGTCGTATTCCCAAAACGAGAAAAGAAATGCAAATATTATGGGAAAGCCGTTGTATGAATGAAAATGTAACGTATTTTGAAAAAACAATTGAATTACGACATGAAGTCGCCCAAATTTTAGGATATAAGAATTTTGCAGAATATGAGTTAGAAGAAAAAATGGCAAAAAATCCGGAAACTGTTAATAATTTTCTGTTAGATTTAATTGATCGATTAAGACCATATAAAGAAATAGAACTTAAAAAATTAATCGATTTAAAGAATGAAGAATTAAAAGAAAATTCAAATGGTAGCATAGAGGGTCATGATAGAAGATATTATACTAGAATGTTTCAAGAAAGAGAATTGGCCTTAGATATGAAGAAAGTCTCTGAATATTTTCCTTCTGATTTTGTAGTTGTAAAAATGCTGGAGTTTTATCAGGAAATATTTGATTTAACTTTCCAAAAAATCGAGATTGATACATGGCATGAAGATGTAACTTGTTTTGCTATTTCAGACTCCAAAACCTCCGAATTTATTGGGATTTTTTATCTAGACCTTTATCCTAGAAAAGGAAAATTTGGTCATGCTGCAGCAGCTCCTCTCATTGCAGGACGATTAACAGATAATGGTTATCACCCAACAGCTGCAGCAATGATGTGTAATTTTAATAAATCAACACCAAAAAAACCGGCTTTACTCTCATTTAACGATGTAACTACGCTATTTCATGAATTTGGTCACATAATTCACCAAACATGCACAAAATCAAGATTTACACGTTTTTCAGGTAGTAGAGTTGCTAGAGATTTTGTTGAAGCTCCTTCACAAATGTTGGAAAATTGGTTAGTTGAAAAAGAAGTATTAAAACTGATTACCCAGCACTATCAAACAAAAGAACCAATTCCAGACGAATATATTTCAGGATTGAAAAGGATAAATCAGGTAGGAGAAGTAATCCACACATTGCGACAAATATTTTTTGGTAGGTTTGATATGTTGGCACATCTTGAAGGAAAAGTTGATTCTATGAAACTTTGGCATTCTTTAAGAAAAGAAATTATTGGAATCGATACTCCTGAGGGAACAAATGGTTCAGCTAGTTTCGGTCATCTTATGGGTGGATATGCAGTAGGTTACTATGGATATCAATGGAGTAGATCTTTAGCCCAAGACCTCTATACACGATTTGAAAAAGAAGGTGCCATGTCTAAGAAAGTAGGTATGGACTACAGAAAGTTAATTTTAGAACCAGGCAATGAAATTGATGAGAAACAATTGGTTGTTAATTTTTTGGGTAGAGAGCCAAATAATGAGGCATATTTAAGATACTTAGGATTTTAACAAGAGATAATAACGGAATTAATCAATTAAATCATCAAATATCATCTATCTTTTAAATTTGTAATTTGGTTTATATTATTGTGTTGTTAGGTATTTTATTATTACATAAATATCAATCAATAGATAGTTTTACTATACTAGACCATTTTTTTGAAGAGTTTTACTCATATGGCGTATCCCGTGTGGAAATTACAACCACAGTTGAAAATCTTAATCATGAGGTAAATTCAGTCACTATCAAAGGAATAAAAATTAATATTTCGCAACTAGGTGACGATATGTCTGCAGTTATCATAACTCCTGAAACAGAACCATTAGCTCTAGAAATTGAGGAAAATATCCATAATCATCTCAGAAAAGTTGCATTAGGAGATAATGTTG
>JAOUKW010000010.1 GCA_029882335.1 Candidatus Heimdallarchaeota archaeon
GTTGAATGCATTTGGTTCAAATATCTGTCAATTCTTGATAGACAATAATATAGTACATCCTGCAAGCGTACTATGGATTGAAGCAGAAGATTCAAAGGTAGGCCATGTAATACTGGTGAAATAAATGAATACAGGAAGATTTTGTGCTGATTGTGGATCTACACAGGTACCGTTATTTGAAAATTTCTGTCAAGAATGTTATTGGAAAATACATTCACTTGGGAAATTGAAACGTGACTATATTGAAATTCCATTGTGTCTGATTTGCAATGCAGTTAAATTATCAAGTGGATGGACTGGGAGTAACCAGGTGGATGAAATACCTGAAATTTTGGCATATGCACATTTGAAATTACTTCAAAGTGATGAAGATACTATTTCTAATATATTTGAAATCGACGATATTCCTTGGGGAAATTCGAATCCTGTATTTCAGATCTACTATAATCTTACTTATGATGGAATTACTGAATTTACAACTCATACCGAGACATTTACATTAACATTGAAATTGGTAGGTGGTAACTGTAGTTTATGTATTAGAAAGAAAACAGGTAGTGGGGAGTCTACAGTGCAATTCCGGGCGAAAAATCGGAACTTAGCTCCTGAGGAGGAAGACATTGCAACTAATATTGCTTTTGCTTTGGTTGCAGAAAAAGAAAATGAATCTCCTGATGCTTATCTTGCTGATGTGTATGAGTCATACGGTGGATTAGATTTTTCATTTGGTAATGTCGCAATTGCTGAACTATTCGTTGAAAAACTGAAGAAAAAATGGATACATCACACTGAAAAAAACTACAAACTAGTGACTGAAGATAAAGACGCCAAACGTATATATCAGGTGACATTTTTATTTAAGATCCCTGAGGTAAAGGTAGATGATTATGTGGTGTTTCAAAATGATTTGCATAGAGTAAAGCAGGTTTCTGCTGAATATATTAGTTTGATTTCGATGTTAAATCATCATTTAATAACTACAACAGACTGGGTAGACCTCAAGGCAATTGATCCAACACCATATCTCATCACAAAATTGGTAGTTGCATTAGATAGTGTAAATGAAAGCTATCTTTTAATGGATTTGCGTGATTATACCAGTGAAGAGGTAAACGTGAATCGATTTCCTAATTCATTGAATGTTAGTAATGAGGTCAATTTACTTGTGTGGGAAAACCAGTACTATTTACCAATTTGATGATAAACATGAACGATAAAATTGATTTTAATGATGAAGATGATGAAGATCATTATGATATTAAAACATTAGATCAGAAAATAGATGCATCAAATATCCGTAAAAAAGATGATGATAATTTAAAATTAGTAGAAACTGTATTTGATGAAAAAACAAGGTTAATCTTACTATCGATGATAAATAGAGGTGTTTTTAATGGAATCGAAGGAGCAATATCAACGGGAAAAGAGGCAAATGTTTATTTTGCTAGTACCTCGTCTCAACCTGTTGCAATAAAGATATTTAGAATTGATGCACCTTCTTTTAGAAAAATGAAACCATATGTAACCGGTGATCATCGTTTTAAACGATATCGAGGTACACGAAGTGGTTTTATTGAGGTTTGGGCGAAGAAGGAATTTAAAAATTTAAAAAGAATATTGGATGTAGGAATTTCAGCACCAAAACCAATGGTAGTTGAAAGGAATATACTTGTTATGGAATATTTAGGTACTGAAAATTCTGTTCTTCCGCGGCTGAAAGACGTTGTTCCTGATGAACCAAAGCTGCTGTATAAAAATATCATGAATACAGTAAAAGTACTATATACCGATGCTAAATTAGTACATGCAGATCTAAGTGAATTTAATATTTTAATTGATCCTTCGATCAATAAGTATTATATAATCGATGTATCTCAAGCTATATTGAATGATCATCCAAAAGCCGATCTCTATTTGCTAAGGGATTTGCAAAACCTGAATCGATATTTTGGATTACTGGGTATTCCATTATTGGAATTGGAAAAATTATTTAAGTGGATATGTGGTAGGGATGTAGATCCAATTCTACTATATGACTTAAATGGGTAGATTATGTAATCATACAAGATTCATGGGAAATATTACAGGATTACATTGTATGAATTATTATAGTAGTATATGAAATTAAGTATGAGTATAGAATGAGCGAATTTGATGATGATAATTCATCTTTGTTTACCCAAGATACATCTCAATTTATTCGAATTCCATTAAAGAGAATAGGTGCTGTTATTGGTGTACAAGGTAAAATTAGAAAACAAATTGAAAATCTAACACAATCAAAGATAATTATTGATTCAGACACTGGTGAAGTAGAAGTCAGACCAAAAGAAGACCTTACTGATCCTGTCAAATTTATGAAAGCATCTGAGATTGTTAAAGCAATTGGAAGGGGCTTTACACCTGATCAATCAATGAAATTAGCTGATGATGAAAATTTCCTAGAAATAATTCATCTCAAGACATTTTTGGGTAATAATCCAAAGAAACTAGCCCGTGTTAGATCTCGATTGATTGGAACAAAAGGAAAAATAAGAAGTACAATTGAACAATTAACTCATACATCAATCATTATTTCTGGAGGAACTGTTTCAATAATTGGTATTTTTGATAATCTTGTCGATGCTCGTGATTCACTAATTGGAATTATTAATGGTTCTAAAATTGAATCTATTTTGGGTAGGTTGGAAGAAAAAAATCGACAAAAGAAGAAAGAGAAGGATCGATTATGGAAATCAGAAGATGAAAAACAAATGGCTGAGGATATATCAGATACATCTGATGAAGAGGATATTTTCAAAGATTACAACTAATCATAAATTAATGATATAAAACTGGAGTTCATACCTAAATTTATTTTTAGTTAGAATTTAATGAAACATAAGAAATGCTGATTGTTATTGCTATTGGAGGAAACATGATATCTGATGCGTCAAATAAGACAGAGACCTTTGAACAGCAATTATCTAGAGTAAATAGTACTGCTGAATTAATTTCAAAAATTATTCAAATGGGTCATGATGTTGTAATTACTCATGGTAATGGACCTCAAGTCGGATCATTACTCCTTCAACAGGAAGAAGGTATAGATGGGACAATAAAACTACCCCTATCGGTATTAACTGCATGTACTCAGGGATTGATTGGAGTAATGCTTCAACATGCATTGAGTAACCAATTCAGAAATGATGGAATTGAAAAAAATGTATTAATTATTCCTGCAACCATGATTGTTGATAAATCAGATCCTGCATTCAGTAATCCAACCAAACCAGTTGGACCTTATTTTAATATCACCGATTTATATGAATCTGGATTGAAAAGCGATGGTAAATACCAAGAATTTCCACAAGGGTATAGGAAAGTAGTCCCATCTCCAATTCCCACCGATATCTTGGAATTACCAATTATTGATTCTCTTTTGCAACAGGGTACAGTCGTAATTACTGCTGGTGGAGGTGGTACACCAACTGTACTAGAGGGCAATAGATTGCAACGTATAGATGGAGTAATCGATAAGGATTTGGCATCAGCATTATTAGCTAGAAAAATTGATGCAGATATATTAGTCATATTAACCAATGTAGATGGAGTCTATCTCAATTATGGTAGGCCAAGTCAACAGCTTTTACCGCATTTAACTGCAGAGGACGGTTTGAAATTAATAGAAAATGGTGATGTTATGAAAGGAAGTATGGCACCAAAAGTTCTTGCAGCTATTAATTTTAGTTCACAAGGCAAATCTATCATCACTTCACCTGATTGTGTACTGGAAGCATTAGAAGGAAAGGCAGGTACAGTTATTCACGAGTAATCAATAGTTTTATTCCATTTCCACAAGGAATTGAGAAAATATTTTTTAGTCTTCAATCTAATAGGCTAATTATGTTTCACAATCCACACTCTTCTGATGTACCTAGTGATAAGATTATGTCATTATTTATAGTTCAGGCGATAGGTGCTTTTGTTGCTCAAGACTATGAAACCGGACTTCATTATTTAAATGAAATCAAAGTAACTTATGCTAGTCATCAAACCACAATAAATCCAATTCTAAAAAAACTTGCTAAAGATATAATAAAGAGTTTGGACATGTTAACTCCTGGTGCCAGTTCTGATTTATTTTTACCCGAAGAAGACGAAGGTCAAATTGATCATCAACCAAGCCAATCTCAGTCAACTCAAACCACCAGTGCTCAACCAACCAATGTAAACTCAGAACTACAGAATCTACTTAATAAAAGAAGACAACAGAAAAAAGATCGTTGATCTTCACTTTTTATCAACCCTTCAAAATTTATTACTTAGTGATTATATAATAGAGTATGGACTTTGCAGAACTGGAAAAATTACTTAAATCTCAGTTTGAGCTATTTGTACGAGACCAAGGTTATTCCGATGCAATGGAATGGGCTATTAATATATTAAATACAATGAAATCCAATCAAAATTTATCCAATCACGATGCCTTTTATTTATATTTGCATGAGATGATACTACAGATCTATGAAAAATTAAATAATTTGGGATCAAAACTAGAAAATACTCGTTATTAAAGGAAAATTTAATTGAAATAATTACATAGCTGTTTTGTTGAATAACTGGTTTGAGGCAGTTGCAATTATTACAACATTGATTATTCAAGTGTTTATACCTGGATTTCCCAAGGAAATTCTTTTAATTCAGGCAGGGAGTAAATATGGGCTGTACTGGGGGAGTATTATTAATTGGATAGGAATGGTATTTGCTGCTCAGGTTGGATATGAGGTTGTACGTAATTCAGTCATTACTGGAGGTAAGTTTTCCAAGATGATCGCTGATTACCAACAATCAAAATGGTTGACAAAGCTGGAGGAAAAAGGAAATTATGCGTTGTTCTTTTTGCGATTAATTCCCTACGCACCAAATGATGTATTATCCCTTTTATCCGGATCATTATTACTTCCTAGAAGAGGATTCATCATTGTTTCAATGATAACTGCTATTCCCTACGCAATAATATTTGCATATGTGGGTAATTTTGGGGCCAGTCATTGGGGAGAAAGTACAGTATTGCTGATAAATTTCGGTGTACTCATAATATCTATCGGTATTACCTTGTTTTTTCACTTCTACCACTCCACTCTGGAAGAATCTGATTAGTGGTAGATTTGAATTTGGTAATCAATATAATTAAGAGAAAAGTATAAATAAATAAATGATGATATGTATTTGGTGGTTACATGGGTTTTGATACTGAAGATGAAGATAAAGTAAAGTTAAGTCTGGATTCAATTCAATTAGATGATGACAATGAATATCTTGCTATTGGAGAGATACTTACAGATTTGATACATTTTCCATATAAAAATAAAGATCAATTGGGACAGCCTATAGAAAGATATAACGGCGCAGTTAGTGTAGATGTACTAAAGGAAAAAGCTACCCGGATTGTTCGATCTCCAATAAAATTTATGGATATTATTAAATTCTTTAAGCAAACAAAGGGAGTGGATCCAAGTTATGGTTTGAAATATGATAATGGTGATCGAAGATCTCAATACATTCATTTATTATTAGAATATAATGATGGTAATTCAGACGGTGTGATTTTTTTGGACACTCATAAGATGTTATCCTTCAAGCAAGTCTATAAAATAGAGAAGATCAGGGATTACATGAATCTCAATACCGTTCACATCATTGCCAATCAAATTGGGTTACCCGCGAAAGATGCTTGTCGTCGGATCAATTCCGAACGGGGGAATATATTGACTTTAAGACATTTTGATACTATTAAGAATAAATCTCTAAATGATTACTGGTAATACTTTCAGTCAACAGTCTACCCATCAGACTGATTAATCAGTAGTATCATGATAACATATGAGTCATCACTGTCACTCCTGTGTGTACATCACTGATATTCATTTCCATAACGACTTAACTCATCTTTGGACCCGATCCATGGATGGTCAAGTAAGGCACTATGCATTGAATTATCATCCCATTCTCTATGTATCTGCAGATGATGTTGAAGATCAATATCCCAATCGTCAGTTTTCCCGTTCCTTACAACAATTGCGTAAGCAAATTCTCTCTCATCCTCATGTTGTTTCCGTAAGTACTGTGAATTGCTATCTCTCAAGCATGAGTGATTCGCCTATCCCTGCACTTCAGGTTAAAATACAATCAATAACCAAATTTCCAAAGGTAGTAAAAGATTTTCAACAGCAAAGATTTAATCTCTACAATATTGATATCAATCCGCGACAACAATTCTTTTTGGATACACATAGCTTTCCCATGGGTGCTTGTCACATCATAACACAGAATAGAGATCTCATTGAAATTCAGATGCATGATGATCCTTCTTCAATTAATTACTCTATTCCACCCTTGGTAATCACTGAACTTATACCTCAGATAAAGCAACATTCCACATTCCCGACATTTGATGATCCACTCACTGCGATTGATCTCATCACATATCACTATCCTGGGGAAAAAACAAATCGTATCCAACTAAAGGGAAGTGAAAGCGAAATACTCCTGCGTTTGGTTGCAGTAATTCAGCAAATAGATCCAGATATTGTTTTGATTGAGCGAGGTGATCAATTTGTGATGAATTATCTAGCACATAGAGCTGCTTTTCATCAACTCACTGCTAAATTTATACTTGGTAGGCTACCCATTCCTCTGTATTCTCGTGATAATCAAAAAGCACAGACATACATGACCTATGGTCAAATCATGCGAAAAGACCAAGTATGGTTTCTTCCCGGTAGAATTCACATTGATGGCAATAATAGTTTTCTATACTATGAGGCAAAGCTAGATGGGTTAATTGATCTGACACGGATGGGTAGTATTCCATTAGAACGAACTTCTCGTTCATCCATTGGTTCTGCACTTACAGGGATTGAATACCGGATTAATGCAACAACCATTCCACCTACATTAATTAAGCCGAATAAACCATTAGGAGAAATATTCAAACCCAGTGATCATCTATTGATCGCAGATAATGGAGGTCTAATCTATCCAGCCAAAGCAGGTATTTATCAACGTGTATGGGCAATTGATTTTACCAGTCTGTATCCCATGATAATGGCAAAACATAATATTGGAAATGAGACAGTACTCTGTGATCATGATTCTTGTAGTTCCAGTAATCTCGTACCTGAATTAGGTTATCATATTTGCAACAAAAAAATTGGCATCGTACCCCGTACAATGTTTGAAGTACTACAAAAGAGATTACTACTTAAACAATCAAAGAAACAGAATTTCTCTGCAATCACTCAAAGACGATACAAAGGTATGGATGCTGCTACCAAATGGATACTGGTCTCATGTTTTGGATATCTTGGTTTTAAGAATGCTCGTTGGGGTTCTATAGAAAGTCATCAATGTGTGACTGCTTATGCACGACGTTACCTGCATCAGGCCATGCAAATCAGTGAGTCTGCTGGTTTTAAAGTAATTGCTGGTATAACAGATTCATTATTTATACAGGCGAAACAAAGCCATTTGGATAATCAGGAAACCATCGACCAACTGGTATACAGGATTACTCGTGAAACATCAATACCAATTGATACAGAAGGTTGTTTTTCTTGGGTTGTGTTTTGTAATATACGCAATTATGCCGATGTTTCTGCACTTAATCGTTATTATGGTTATTTTGATCACAATGAATTCAAATTACGAGGGATCCGCCTACGACAACGTAGAGTAGCCCAAATAGAAAGGGATTTTCAAAAAGCAATTTTAGAGATTATGAGTCAGGCATCAACAGTTGATGAATTTGTAGCTAGCATTCCAACTGCTTCTCGAGTTCTTGGAGAATGGCAACAACGATTAAGATGCGGTGATGTAAATGCAGAGGATTTGGTCATCAAGCTAAAAAGTCATGTAGGGGTGGGTAACTACAAATCTCGTACACATCAAGCTTTAACCGCACAAGGATATCTTGCTGATGGACGTAAAATAGATGCAGGTGAAAACATGTATTATTTGGTGCGAAATGATCAACGTCGCGATACCTCACGAATTACTATCGGGCCCAAAGTGACCCGAACCAGCAGTTTTGATGCAGATTGGTATTGTAAACTCTTGGAAAATGCATTTCTTGAGTTGATAGAGCCAGTTCAACATCAACAATATGGTCGTATTAAGTACCGTGGAGAAGGGATGCAACGAGTACTAGATGAATTTGAATAAGAGGTGAACAAAATGACGTGGTATATTTCTTGTTTCAGAGAATAAAGTAAATAAAATCACAAAAGAACTTAAGCATAGATAACTCATTAGGTTTATTCGGGTAACACTAAGAGGCCGGCTAGGGCCCGGCTTGTAAGCACAATAGGCTCTATAGTGATCGATGAGGTGTTTTAGGGGGAAACCGGCGAATGAGATGAAGATATCGAAGACGTTGAAGCGTGGCCCTTGCAAAGGGTACTGGTTCAGGTGGTTTTTCCGTAAGGAAGGATTGGCCTGATTTACTGACCAACGGGTCAGATTAGGAATAGAGCAGCCCAGTTGGACTGTATTCTGCTGTAGGTAAGTTGCGTGGAGTTAGTGGTATTGGAGTTGAAATCAATGGACCAACAAGGACATCTGTGCCTAGAGAATAGGCATAATGAGTTAGTTAAATCATTTTGAGAGGAATATCACCAGGTCTTTCCTCATCCAACACTTTGAAAATAGCTAAAAATGTAACAAATACAATTAAAATCATAGCTATTGGACCAATATATTCATCCCATAATACTTGTGGTGCTCCTAGGAGAACTGCAAAATAAACAGGTGCAATGATTACAATATAGATTACAGTATATAATGCAGCCATATAGGCTAGGGTGCGAAATGCAGGTGTTGCAGCTCTTTTCCATCCCTTAAAGTCTAATAACCCTTGACTCATAACTGTCAGTAAACTATCTGATTTATTACCAATTCGAAATGATTCCCATTATTCGCTTATTTCTTATAGGGGTTGTTTTACAAATTTTATATTCCAACGATGGGATCATTTATTGGTAGTACTGGACCGATAACATTTCCATTTTCATCAAATCTTTCCAAACTAACATATATTTTGGAATCTTCCAGACCTTTTTCTCGTAAAACATTGACCACTGCCTTTAACATCGGTGTAGGACCACAAATAAATGCATATCCGTTGGGATCTATTGTGTTCATTTTGATTAAATCGGTTACCAGCCCAATATTTCCATTCCATGAGCCATCTGAATGGTCTACAGTGAGATGAACTTCTGCACCCCAGTTTGCAATTTGATTTTTGAATATAAGGGCATTGGGTTGTTGTGCACCGTAGAATATTGATATTTGGGAGGTTTTATCCGTAGACAAGCAGAGTGATTTTATTGGAGTAATTCCTGTACCACCTCCGATTAGATAGATTGGAGTAGAGTCGATGAAATTCAATGGGAAAAAGGTACCGTGTGGTCCATCCATTACTAGCTGGATGTCAGCTTCCTTTGAAAATAATTCTGTTGTGAAAGTACCCCATTTACGAATGGTAAATTCAATATAGTTATCTTTTAATCCTGAAGCTATAGCCATTGGTGATCGATCTTCTTCTCTTCCTGGAAAAGCTAACCAACAGTATTGACCTGGATTAAATGTAAAACCATCTGGTTTTGTTAGGATATATCTTCTAATATTATTTGCAACTTCTTCAATTTCTACAACCGTTACAATGTACTTGTGCATAATTATTTCTTGATCTTTATATCTATAACATTTCGGATATGATATGAGTTACTCTACTGTTTTATCAGGCAACTCTATTCCTTTAGTTCCTGTACCACGATGGGCAATTATTTTACCTTCTCCTGATTTGGCATGTCTAGGATATACGTGAGTTTTATCAGTAAACCGATGCAAGTATGAATACTCAGCTTCTAAATCCGGAGTACCTAAATTTGTTCCGAGTTCAATACCGGTTGTCTTGGATAATTCTACTACTTTTTTGTATTTTGGATGCCTAATTGCAAATAATCCCATCATATATTGTCGTGCATAGGTAACACCTTGAAATTTTCTATTTACTGCTTCATTGATGTGCCATGTTAAGGACTTGGCCAATACTCGTGGTAATGCTTTTAACGTTACAAATGATGGATTGCATTCATTTACAAAGGGTAGAATTGGATAACAAGCAAATTTATCAACAAAGGAATCTAGTATATCTTTATTGAAAGAAATCAATCGTATGGAATTAAAGTTAATGTTATTCTTCTGTAAATCCTCTTCTAATGCTTTACGAAAAGCATCTGCAATCTGCTGAAATACTGGCTTTTTACCCTGACAATTCGGTTTTAGTTCAATCCAAAGAGTCCTTCCGATTTCTAATAATTCTTTTACTTTTACATTGCTCAAGAAATCATTCAAACTTGGAATTCTCCTTTCCTTGATCTCTACTAATGAATTATTCGCTATTACAGTACCGTCTGTTAGAATTGGATCATGATGAATTACTAATTTTGAATCCATTGTCAATCTAATATCAAATTCTACTCCATCAAAATTTTCTAAACCCCAAAGTAAACCTTCAACCGTATTGGGTAATAATCTCATCATACCTAAAAATTATATATTACTACATAGATTGAATCATTGTTGCAACACTAAAATGAAGATTTATAGATAATCCATTTTATTAATGATTGATAATTGATTTAGTTGCTTAGGGAATAATTGGATAAGTTGAAATATACAGAATCAATATGATTTGATGATATTCTCTCTTGTAAATTATATATACATTAATTAACAAATCATCTAACCTAACCATATGCCCAAGAAACTATTTGGATTGATGATAGTGTGTCTGATGCTTTTGGGTATTCAGATACCAATAACTGCACTGCCTTTGAAAGCAGGTGAGACATTTAGTGATTATAAGTTTATCAACGCATTTGAGGGATTGGATATTCGATATCCAACTGCATTTAGTTATGGATCTCCAGATAATGGGTATTATTATGTTGCTGAATATACTGGAAAAGTGAAAGTATTTGATAAAAACAATCCCAAAGTGATGAACATATTTCTTGATTTAACCCATAAAGTAGCAGCCATTGATGAAGGTGGATTTTTAGGCCTAACTTTTCATCCTGAGTTTGAAGATAATGGTTTTTTTTATGTTTTTTATACAATCCTTGATCCTGATCGACTGTCTGATCAAACATGTAGTCCTTGTCTAAAAACAGTTATATCGCGATTTCAACAGGATAATAATAATCCTTTAACTGCTGATGAAAATAGTGAATTAATAATCTTAAATTATGATTTAAATTCAAGAAATCATGTTGGTGGGAATCTTCTTTTTGGACCAGATTCTTATCTTTATATACAAATCGGTGATTCATCAACTACCGGTCAAAATTTAAATGATTTTTTTGGAAAAATTCTTAGAATTGATATTAACAACCAGTCAGAGGGTAAAAATTATTCGATTCCATATGATAATCCATTTAATAACAATACTCATGGTTACAAAGAAGAAATCTATGCATATGGATTTAGAAACCCTTGGAGGGGGAGTTTTGATATACTTACTGGAAATTATTGGGTAGGTGATGTAGGTGCAACAAGGTATGAAGAGATAAATATAGTTCACAAAGGAGGAAATTATGGTTGGAATATAACAGAAGGTGAATATTGTCAGGATTATCTGCCATGTGATACAAGCGGGATTATTCCACCTGTATACACTTACGGGCATAACGAAACAGATTCTATTGATGTACCATATGGAGGTGCAATTATTGGAGGGATTGTATATAGGGGTACTGAATTTCCTGAATTTTATGGGGATTACTTCTTTGCTGATTACGCAGGTGCAGTCTTTGTCATGGACTTTGATGAAACTGATTATTCTGTAACCAGCATTACTAAACTGTTTCATATTAAGTACACACTATCAAGCTTTGCAACTACACCAAATAATGAATTTTTAATAGTTCAAATTTATGGAGATTCCATATACAAGATGGAGGAATTATCAATAATTGATAAGATCCCACTTAGTTTGGTAGTATCCTTTGTACTAATTTCTACCATAATTATACTATATAGAGTTTTTAAGAAGAAACAAAAAGATAAAATCTAAATATAATTTACAATTGTATTGACTTATATCTGATTGTCAATAACAAATTCATCTCATACTTATGGTTGAGTCAATTATTGTGATAATTCTTCTTCATAGAGTCTATCTTTCCTTTCAATCAATATCTCCTGTTTTTTTCGTAATTAACACAACTTACAATGAAAATATTCTATAGGGTTACTACGAATTAAACGTAGATGAAACTAAATGCAGATGATATCAAGAAAATACATTTGCAAAATCAATTTTTACTTTTTGATTCAACTATTTCTCATCCTAAATTGTCAATATCTCAATTACTTAATCAAATTGGATATATTCAAATCGATACTATCCAAAGAATTGCAAGAGCTCATGAATTAACCATCCATACTCGTGTGAAAAATTACAAGCAGGAAGAAGTATGGTTGAAAGTTAAAAATGGAGAGGTATTTGAATGGTTTTGCCACGCCCGTTCATTATTACCCATTGGGGACTTTCCATTCTACTACGGTGCGATGCTGGCAAATCGGAAAAAACCATTTTGGTTTGATCGAATTCTCAATAAACATCCAGAATGGCCTAAACAAGTGCTCCGGCAAATAGATATTGATGGTCCTATAACAATTCGTGATATTACACTACCTGATAAGATAGAACGGACATCAGGTTGGAGTAGCCCTCAAAAACTAATTTTAGATTATTTATTGTATTGTGGCTATATATTACCACATACACGAGTAAAGTTTTCTCATCAATATGATCTTATTGATCGCATTGTCAAATTACCTGATGAAATTCCTGATTCCATGGAAAGGTTTTGGTTCCATATAAATCGATCTCTACAGGCAAATGGACCTAGTTATCTGCATAGATTGTTACATTATAATTATAATCATAGCAATTTTGAACATCATAACCAAAAACAAAATCCAAGAAAACTGATAAAAGATGCAGTCAGTAAAGGAACATTACTGTCCATTCCAGTTGAAGGATCAACACAACATATTTATTTTCTACCCGATCAGGAAATAATTATTCCAGAAATATCAAAAGAAAATGAATTGGTTCACTTTATCAATCCATTTGATAATGTATTATGGTCTCGAGAAAGTTTGTTGGAACAATATAATTTTGATTACAAAGTTGAAATCTATGTACCTGAAAAGAAAAGGAAATATGGTTATTATGTATTACCAATACTTTATGGGATTCGTTTTGTCGGTAGGGTAGATGTAAATTTTATTAAAGATACAGAGACCTTAATGTTTAATAAATGGTACTGGGAAGATGGCTTTTCTCCAATCAATGATGATTTCCTTAATAAAATTGCTAAAACCATTGTTTCCTTCCGGATTTTTCATTTGGCGAAGTCAATAGAACTTGGTAACTTACCACAAAAAGTTAGAACAAAACTGCTATATTATTTGAAACTGGTAAATAGAGGATAGTTGGAAGTAAATTGATTAGAAGTATGGGTAATTAAATAAAATTGATTTGCTCATAGAGTAGTACTATGCCCTGAACGAGAATCGAACTCATAGCTAAGGAGTTTTGCTAATAAACGAACAATTGCTCGTTAACCACAATCCTCAATGTTACCATTACACCACCAGGGCAGATGTAGGAGATGTCTAAAATAGATTATTCTCTATCTTTTTAATGGTGTATAGCTTATTATTATTTTCGAAAGAGTCATAATATTTAGACGTATCTTAATGAAATACAAATGTATTTGCCAGCTAATTAATTAATAGAGATATTTATCTCAATACCTCGTCTTTTACCTATGGTGTATAGTTATATACTTGCCATAACTTATTCCAGTTCACATACTGTTTGATTGATCATTCTACGAAGTTGGATTTTTATTATTTTTCAACATGTTGAGTATTTGTGATCTTGTATTATTAATTTTTTTAGCCTCAAAATATCCATCGATCGCTGAAATTAATCCGATAAAAATATAGCTAGTGATCGCTGTTGGGAAATTTGGATTATTTGATTTGCTTTGTGCAAAATTTATTATGACTAGAAATCCTGGAATTAGTAATCCTAGTATTATTCTTTGACCATTGTAAAAATAACCAATTCCCGGTAATATCATATTAAATAATGCACTAAGGATTGGTTTTTTCATTAGAGCTATCGTTATCTTTCACAAATAAAAATGTAATTGAATTTTGATGAATTAAAATTAAAATAACAGTGCTGAATTTTATTAATATTGTGATGAAATCATCAATGGTCATCAATAATTAGCTTATGTTGGTTGTTTTTATTTGATATTATTGATGTTGTTATTCTATCGCGAATAATTTTTGTTAACTAATTCTTTTTTTTTTGATTTATACATTCTTATTTTGCTTATTCTGGTTGGTATTTGATATTTTTGTAATCGCGATTCAATATCGCGATGCTATCGCGATGTTGTTTAATATGTGATGTAAATATCATCGATAGTCATCAATAAGGTTTGGTTTAACAAAAATTCTCCTGCAATATATTCTCTATATTACCTTATCTACCATCATTCGGAGGTTAAGCAACTTTCAACTATGTTTCTATTTTTGCCAAACGTTATCTTTTTTTAAATAGTAAAATTTTATTCTTCATCAGTTTTCTCTGATGTATCTTTGGGTTTGATCTTAGATAGGTGCTCTAAACTAGCCTTGACTCCTACAAAGGTTTCATTTGCTCCTTCCATAACTCCTTTAACAATCGCCTTGCCAAGTTCCTGACTCACAATTGATATTTTTTTACCGGTTGTGTCTTCATTAGATTGGGCAATTTGTGCATTGAAAACACCTTCTGCAACCCTTTTTGAGAATAGTGCTCCACCCTTAGCAACACCCTGAAGTAATTCTTTACCACTTTTTTTCAAAGTATCAACAATTTCTTCATCCGAATTGTCTTCATTTTCAGTCATATATTAAATTTGTAATGCATTTAAAAATACCTTTATTCAATAAAATAGATAAATACTAACTTTTTTTATATAAATTAAGAAAAGTATCACAAGTCAATCAATTATTTTGATTCACATTTATTGAATTACCCTTTGTACTAACAAAAGTTGATTTAAACTTCATCGAATAACCATGGTTTGACTGATTGCATAATCTCATCTACAGATTCAGTATCATGAAGATAATATGCAATTGCTTTAACAGATGATAAAATCGCATTTCCATCTTGAGGAGTAAAACTCCAGAAATAAAGGTGATTTTTATAGGTTTTAATTGAGCTTTCAACAAATACTGCTTGATTAAGAATCCTACCAAAGTGACCATGATCTCTACCAAAGCTAAATACTTGGTTAATAGCTGTTTTTTGGGTCAACGCTAACTCTGGAGTATCATGGATTATAGATAATAATGTGTCACGATTGATATCTTTTTTCATGGTGAAATGAGCTGATAATGAATGCATGTACTGAGAGTTGATTTTTATGGCAGAAGAAAATAAATCAAAATCATGCCCTTGTGTTTGAAATAATCTCCATACATCCTTTGCATGATGTGTCCCAAATCGATCATCATCAAACGAAGAAACTGTTGGTGCTTGAACACCTTTATTTTGAGAGATATCACTTCCTCTACGAATGAAAGTCAAATCAGCATGGTCGAGATAAGAATTTTCTCCTTCAAAAGTCAAGTATTTAACAGCAGCAGCAGCGGCATGGGTATTGCAAGAAGCAATTTGAACGTATTTTGGAATTGTTGATTTTTTGAATATATTGTCATTTATTCCAGATGCATATATGGTTCCAAAACCAGATTCAGACCCTTGAGCAAGAAAACCTTTGGTATTGTGTTCTGCTTTTTCATAATACTCCCTTTTATTACGAATACCTACATCCTCTGCAGTTGCATCTGCAACAACATCTGCTCTATCAAGTGCATCTGCAAAGATTAGATCTGGTTCAACACCCATAGAACGAAAATCATCTACCTTGCTTTCTTCAACGCACATTAATCCTCCTCTTTTTTTCAGATCATTTAACATCGGTCGATCTGTAATTCTTGGACTATGTTTATAGAAAATTAAGTCGTCAATCCCCAGTTGTTTCTTCAAACTAAGCAATAGCGCTATCAAAGGCTCACCAATAGTTCCAGTTCCATTAACTAGGACTGTATTATTGTCACCAGAATTAGAAGTCATTAATTATTGACGAAAGTAAAATTTTTATAAATCAATTGAAAGTACAAATGATTATTTGTTATATCGGGATATAATAGTTATCGATTCTGTAATTCTGATCTCACTATGAATTTTTAATATGTTTTTATCAATTTATAAGATATTTAAATAATAAAATTTACCATGAATCTGGTTTTCTATCATCTTTACTACGAATTTTTACTTTTCCAGTATGCACTGCACAACTAACACAATATTGTTCAGTAACTCTACGTCTGGGTAATATCGCACCGCTATCGCGTAATTCCTTACGCATTCTAGGATCTACAAGACTTACCCATTTGGTAACTTTCTTGATTTTATCCGCAGGTACTCTTCTACCACATTTTGTGCATTGTTCGTTTACTGTATTTCCTCTTTTTCCACCGGATCTACCTCCACTCTTTCTTTTCTTAGACATAGAGGATCACCTTTATAGATAGATCATTCATAACTTCATATAATTATGCAATACTAAAAGACTTTAGATATGAAATCGACATGATTATTAACAAATATCTTAAAGAATTACAAATAATTCAATCTATACATATCCACCTATCAGATAATACCCGGATAATACACACATATTGTATGTCATTTTATTAAATAAAATCTTGATAGGTATAGATACTTCATGTCTTTTTCTCATCGTCCAATTTGTCAATTATGCAAATCAACTAGATTTGTATTGTTTTGTACTGATTGCACTCAACTTCAATGTAAACGATGTTGTAGACAAAGACAGATAGAGGAATGGAAATGCCACCCATGTAATCTTCAATCTCCGGGGAGTTTATGTGGTCGTTGTGGTAGTGAAACATCAAAAATTGGAGAAACCATGATTGATTGCTGTACTGATTGTGGAAGCATCAATTTGGGAGACCCAGGCATTTTATTGAATAACCTTGCAAAAGATTTCTTTGCGATCGTATCTAGTATACAAGATATTCTACCCGATTTAAATGATCTCCATCGAAATTTCGATTTTCAGGTTACTTTGGTACGGCTGTGTCGACTCGCTGGATTTACTGGATTTCCTGTTATTGAGGATCAATTAAAGAAGTGTTCAGTAGGATTAAAGCTAATTACAGAAAAGGGTATTAATCAATTAATCAAAATTCGTAAAGAAATTTTATTTGATTTACGTAGTATTGATAATTTCAAGGAATTGAATATAGAGCATTACCGTAATGCAGATTCTATAATTCAAAATACTAAAAGAAGTATTAATCTAATAACCAGTTTGATTCGACACTGGATAGAAGAAGTTGGTGAAGAACTTAATAAATTAGTTGATATTAACATCTCTTTGAAACAACATTATGAATTGTTGACAAAAATAAATCGATATCTTCCTGAGGAGATTACCAATGTGACTTCTATTATCCCTCCAATTTCGTTGAAAATACAGGTGGATAAACATAAGTTTAATGAAGAATCTTATGTTGTGTTCTCAGAACACAACTTTGTTTGTCTTCCAGAGAATGTATTTACTCAAAAAAATCAATATCTCGCAATTGGTAGTGGATTCTCTTATAAAGATATCAAACAAGTGTATCTGAAAAATTCTATTATCACCGGTTGTAATCTAATAATTGAGATGCAAAAGGGAAGTATCCAGATATCTGGTCCTCCTCAAGCATTGCACCGAATTCATGAGTATTTCATCCATATAATATCTGATGATCCATTTTTTATCAAGAGTCCAAAGATAATTATGGAAATCGAATCAAAAAGTCCTGATAAAAATGAGTATAAACGTGCTACACAGAAGTTTATTGATGTATTCCGGTCTAAACTATTTGGAGATCCACTGCAAAAAACACCATTAGAATCATCACCTATTTCAATTAGTGAGTTAAAAAATCAATTTGTTAAATTGGAAAAATCAGCCAAGGATATTGATTTCAGAGCTAAAAATCTGCAAATCAATCCGGATGAATACAAAAACTATAGACATCAAATAAAGTCTGAACTTCAAAACATCAGAGAGAATATAAATAGATTAGGTGGACATCTTCTTAACTTTTCACAGGAATATGATCCCAACTTGACCAACATTGATATTGGATATTAAAACTACTTAAATTCAAGATTCTACACTTTCTCTAGCTGATCTCCATCGTTATCTTTAATTTTTCTGAATTCATTCTTTTTTTATGTCAATTTCGGTATTATCTAGAATATATTTATCCGTTTTAATTTGGCATATTGGTGGGGCAATGGTAATACCTTTTTCTTCAATTTGGTTACGTAGTGATATCGGAGAGGGTTCATATCTCGTACTTGCGTTGGTTATTTCTATACCAAATTTAATTGCGTTATTTGGTATCACTTTTGTTGGTTCTTACACTGATAAAAGTAAGAATTACAAAGTGGTATTGTTATTTGTAAACCTTGTAGGTGCAATTGAATACATAATCCTCACTCAAATCAATACTTCTATACAATACCTGATTGTGGTTGCAATTGGGTCACTTGTTTTTCCTGCTTATTATCCAATTGTTCAGGCATATGCAACAAATCTTAGTGATCCCGGTAGGAAGGGAGAAGTTACCAGTAAGTTATTGCTTAATGCTAGCATTGGTTGGTTTATCGGTTCTATCTTCGCGGGTATTGTCTACAGATTGTTTGGTATGAAAGTAATTTTACTAGCGGCTGCAATATTCTGTATTATTGCTGGCATACTTGCATCAGTAAAAACTGTTGAATTTAATGATAAATCGATTGGCAATTCAAAAATCAATGGAAATGATCAAATTGATTTTTCCATGGATAATATTGAATCTACCAGTTTCTGGAATGTCCTTACTCGTAAATCAATTCTATCCATATTATCTCCTGTAATTTTACTTGATTTTCTTGCTGGAGCTTTTTTTATTTTGGGTTCTGTTTATTTTTATGAAAAAATTGAATTATCTGCAGATTATATTGGATATACTAATGCAGCGGCAACTGTATTTGGATCTTTAATTCTTTTGAAATTAGGAAATATTTCTGATAAATATGGAAGGAAATCAATTTATGTATTTGGTCTTTTGAATTATCCGATTATATTCTTATTACTAAGCATTTATCATCAACCTATAATTGTACTTATACTCTGGAGTATCCCATTGTATGCAGTTCTTCGGCCCATTATCCCTGCAATGATTTCAGATGTTACCAATGAAAATGAAAGGTCTCGAGGTATGAGTATTGTTCAATTGGCATCTTCTCTTGCAATGACAACGGGTGCATTATTTGGAGGATGGATGGCAGATACGTCTCCATATGGATTGGACATTTGGTTGTATCTACCCGCAATGTTTGGTTGGTTATGTCCAATACTCGGTTATATTATGGTAAAAGAAACATTGAATATGTAACCATTTGGTTGAAATGGGAATTCCTATAATCATTTGGTTGATTATTGAAAATATCCGATTTCATCTCATTTTTGTTCTAATATAACTTTTTACTTATTACCGAAAATTATTTATTTTGTTTTCAATATGCAATTTCAAATAATTTTTAATAGGTAATAAATTGGTTTATTTGTACATGATAAGAAATAATACAAGTATTTTGTTATCACTATTTATACTGCTTTCTTTGTTAAATGTGTCTATTATGGTATCAACTACAAATAGTACAGGCTCTTGGAAGCAACGCGAATACGAAAGTAGAACTGATCCAACTTTGAAAAATTCATTATTTTGGGTTCCTCAATTACCTGCTTTTGATAATTATGATTTGGTATGGGAAATGAGGTCGATTGATGGTTATATTATCAAATACACAGGAGAAAATCAAGATGAATACCAACAATTAGATATAATGGGAATTGATGTTGGTGGAATGCATTATCAACCCGCTGGTATGGTGGATATGGATCTCTCAACAACTAGTGTATATCCTCATATATCTTATGATACAAATGATAGTAAAATTCTAGATGTGGAAGATGTTTGGGCTGCAGGTTATAATGGTACTGGTTTGACAGTGTCTGTTATTGATACTGGAATTAATTTTGAATATCGTCCCATGCTTAATAAACGAGCTGCTTCTTTTTCTCTCGTACGAGAAGAATATGGATATTTACAAGATGAAGGGCCTGAAGATGGGCATGGTCATGGAACTGCAGTTGCATCTTTAATTGCCGGATATGGTCCCACAATGAATCAACCATTTTATGGAATGGCATTTGGTGCAATGCTTGTAGGTATCAAGGTATTTTCATCTCATGGAGGTTCTGGTACCACAGCAGCAATAGCTGTTGCTATGGATTGGTCTAATAGCAATGATACTATTGATGTGATTAATATGTCACTTGGTGGAGATGATGAGGATGGAGGAAATGAAATACTTGAACAATTAGTTATTGCTGGTACATTACTTGGGAAAACTTATGTTATTTCTGCTGGAAATTCTGGAAGTGAGGGTGAGTTTGAACGTGATCCATTTACTATTGGTGCACCTGGATCATCCGTCGCCGCAATCACAGCTGGTGCCGTCAATTACTCCATCATGTTGGCTGAGTTTTCTTCAGAAGGGCCAACCGCACAATATTTGGCAAAACCTGATGTAGTTGCACCCGGTGTGAGCGTTCGGGCTGCAGGTAGTTTAGGTAGTGCTACACGAGCATCTGGTACTAGTTTTTCAGCACCATTAACTGCAGGTGTTGCTACACTTGGTGTTGATATACTCAAGAAAAACGGTATTGAATACAATCCAGGAAAGATAAAATCTGCATTAGCATTATCTGCAACCGATCTTGGACTGCCTTGGCATCAACAGGGGAATGGATTAGTTAATGCAACTGGAATGATGGAACTACTACTTGCAGGAAATCACTCCTATGCCTTTCCTTCAAATATTCCTGAAATGTTTTGGAAAGAAATACCAGTTGGGGAAACAATTCAATATCCTATCACACTAACAAGTTCAGCTCTAGGTACTTGGACAATTCAAAGTGTAACAGGGAATATATCTGGATATTTAAGTCTCGAAGTTGGTGATCAACCAGCGTACTCTTCAGTATATTATGTTGGTATGACTATACCAATCGATGCAACTTTGGGTTGGTATTCTGGTGAAGTCACTTTATTGGCACCTGATGGAACGACATCAACATTTAACATTAGTGTCAAAGTAAGAGAACCAGCCAAAGCAAGGGTTCTCATGGATCTTGTTCACACCATATGGGATAGCATAGGTTTAGAACGTATCATGCATGCAGAGATGAACTCATTTGTTGAATTTCTTAAACAACAAAATGTGTGGGTAGACGCGTTTGACTATGGTAGCATTACTCTGGAAAGATTGACTGATTATGATATTTTATTCATACCAAGTGCATTTAACTTCTTTGAAAATACAGTTGATGATTTTAGATTTACATTGGATTTAGAATTTGAAGAGCTAAAAGCGATCGATGCATATCTTGACCAAGGTGGTAAATTAATCCTTGATTTTGGTGGGACAACAGAACTTGACGGAATCTATACCGATCTTCATCCTGATGAAGGGTCTGTTGTTTCCTTACTCAGTTTACTTGGAATTTCATCTTCGAATGTCACCTCATATGAGGTAAATTCGGCCACAACAGGTGGTTTTACAAATCTCAATGGATTTACATCATCAACTGGAGAGGCAAATATGATCGGTGGGATGGCTGTAATGACTGTTAATGGTGATTCTACAGCTATCGCTACAATCGGACCAGGTGGTTCTAAGGTTTTTGTTAATTCTGCAAGAAATTGGAGAGATGCTACTGCTATGGAAGATACATCATTAAATGGACATACTGATTTTATCAATGCTCTATTTAATTGGATGACTCAGACTACTGGTATTCAATCATTTGATTATACAATTGATGATGTTTCCACCGTGCTATATTTTGATGGTGATGGATCAAATTCTGTCTTTTCAATTGATATTGTTCAATATGGTACTTCTATTCCAGATATTAACCTTTCTCAAGACGGTGATACACATATAGTTAGCATCGGTCATCAAGTAACTGGAAGCATAGATATGGTAATCACTTATGGTAGTCAAACCTACTCATTCAACAGATACCTAGATAAAGACCCTGCAGAATTATCTATGAGTTTCATTTCAAATGCTGCCCAACTTCGGTATGAAGGTCGGATTGATGCAGTTGATGCTCGGATTGTTCCTGAAGGTAATTTTAACTTTATCTTTGATGAACCAATTGCAAATGTACTTAACTTGACATACAACGACGGTTCATTTGAGTTTAACTTTACAAAAGAACACATAACCAGCGGATTAATTCCTGAAGGTTCATATGATTTAGTTATAGAAGCATATGATCAAAATGGAAATTATCAATCCTTTACAACTTCATTTACAGTTGATCTTTCAGAATTACCCGATCCTGTTGTTTCTATAGTGACTCCATCTTCCGAAGAATCAGGATTCCTCAGTGTATTTGGTCTATCCTCTTTTATTGTAATTCCTGCACTTAAAAGATGGAAATTCAGAAAAAATGAGTAATTAACAGTACTTTAATATCTACTTATTAAGAAAATTCATAATCAAAATAATATTCATAATCATAATCATAAAAGTTTATTATTGCAAATATTCTACTTGACAATCATAAATTATCATCTCTGTTATAAATAATCACAAATACAGTTGGTTATTTCATGGATTGAACAGTTTATCCAATGTGTAAATACTAATAGAGCTCAATGAATCCCCAAAATTAATACTAGTATGATGCAATTATTATAAGATTAAAATCTATTTTGAAAGCATATTTATTCTCATTCATTCCTCACGTCAGATATCTACAAATATAAATTATATTTCGATGGTGGTAATTTATGAATGAATCGGAATCTAGCTTTATTCTGTCCAATGCAATAATAATTGATGGTATTGGTGATAAACCCATTGTCAATCATCATCTTCTTGTTAATAATGGATTAATAGAGAAATTAATTACAAATGATGAATTGACTGGATTTAAAGGAATCCAACAAATTAATTGTTCTGGAAAATTTATTATTCCTGGATTAATTGACAGTCATATTCATTTTTTTCAAAGTGGTGGATTATTTACCAGACCTGATGGATTAGATCTTCGACATATAAAATCCTATGAAGAGGAATTTGAAGATATTAAGAAATCAATTCCTGATCTATTCAAGAGATATATCGGTTGTGGCGTAACTGGAGTTATTGATTGCGGAGGTCCTTTTTGGAATTTTAATGTAAAGGAACAGGCAGAAGCTGTAAAAATCGCTCCTCACGTGGCTGTTGCAGGTCCTCTTGTATCTACTGTATCACGTGAGAAATTAGATATCGGAGACCCTCCAATAATTCAGGCAACTTCAGAAGAAGATGCCAGAGCACAGGTAAGAAATTGTGTAAAATATCAACCTATATTTATTAAATTATGGTTTATCTTTAATCAGGAACGATTCGAAGAAGACAGTCTAATTATGAAAGCAGCAATTGATGAAGCAATCACACTCAATTTACGAGTTGCTGTTCATGCAACAGAGTTGGAGACTGCCAGACGAGCTGTACAATATGGTGCTCATATTCTTGTTCATTCCGTATTTCAAGAAAAAGTGGATGCAGAATTTGTTCAATTACTACTGGATAATGAGGTAATATATATTCCAACTTTGATGGTGAGATTGGGATATTTTGATACCTTCCGATGTAAATCTTTCTTACCACCATTTGAACAAAAATATGGTGATAGATGGGTCATAGAATCATTGGGTAAATTATCAAGTATTGACAAAAATGATATACCTGAACCTTATAGACAATTAACTGAGAAGAGTGAAGAATCATATCCCGATGATGCAAGAGATATCATGTACCATAACCTAAGAGTGGTGTATGAAGCAGGTGTGTCTATTGCTACAGGAACTGATGCAGGTAATGTGGGAACCCTTCATGGAGTGTCGATTCATAGAGAGATGCAGATGATGGAAGAAGCAGGTATGAAACCAATAGACATTATCAAAGCAAGTACTCATATTGGTAGCCTAATACTGGGTAAAAAAGATACAGGAAAACTTACCCTTGGTAATCAAGCAGACTTGGTTGTATTGAATTCTAATCCTTTAGAGAGTATCTCCAATACTACCGATATATTAATTGTATACAAAGGTGGAATAGGCTACAAACCAGAAGAATTAGTTAAAACAAACGTATTTTCATAGTATTTTCATTAATACAATTTATTCTAATAAGTTTAGTTTGTGATTTTCATTTAATATCACCTAGATTCAGTCTACAGTTCAATTGTATAAACCTTATTTCAAATAGCATGAATTTATCGAGAACCTATGAAAATTCCCACATTTATAACTCTTGAATTTGAAAAAATGGGAGAGCTACCGGATCGATTCAAAAATGATGATGTACGATACTCTCCCCAATTAGTCAAATACTTTATCGATTTATTCACAAAAGAGAATGATGTTGTTTTTGATCCATTCTCCGGTTATGGTACAACTCTTCTAGTAGCAAAAGAAATGGGAAGACAAGCTTATGGAGTGGAAATGGATGAAGATCGATATAAATATCTGGCTTTTGATTTGGAACTAAATAACTACATAAAACTCGGTGACACTGCCAAAGTTGATCTATCTAATCTCCCCGGATTTGATTTGGTCATGGCTTCTCCTCCTTATATGGGAAAAGATGAATCTGCAGATGCTTTAACCGGATATCGTTATCGAGGTAATTATGAGGGATATCTACAACGTTTCATTCCAATTTATGAGCGAATAAAGAAGAAACTAAATCCTGGTGGAAAAATAATTGTGGAAATCTCTAATCTTAAACACCAAGGTCAAGTTACTACCTTAGCATGGGACGTAGCAAGCACATTGTCCACTATATTGCATTTTGAAGGTGAAGTAATAATTTGTTGGACACGCCAGAATCAGGATGAATTTAATTATGGATATGGATACGATCATTCCTATTGTTTGATTTTTTCTGCTGTTGCTGATTAATTAATCGAGAAATAACTTGTCTAATTGTTGAAAAAAATTAATAGTGGGCCCGGCCGGATTCGAACCGGCGACCTTCTCCATTGTGAATCTGTGACTTACGGTCAAAATACGTCAAGGAAACGTCATAACCGGGCTAGACCACGGGCCCTGTTCATTCTACCGGATGAAATTCATTCGGTTTAGGTTATATTCATTTGTAAACTCTATGAATTAATAAGTTTCGATTACGAGCAATATTTAGGAATAAGTGAAAATTAATTTGTACTCATCAGCAGTCTTGATCTAATGATTTGTAATTGAATTTGTATAATCATCATAATTTTAGATTTCTTTTTAAACTAATCTAAATGAGATTTATAACTCCATAGTTTACATATTTTATGATATTGTGTAAATTAAGTTCTTTCTTTTTCTTTATCCAATTCTTTCTTCAATATCGCTCTACCAAGTGATAGGAATGCATCTTCGACGCCGTATCCAGTAAGGGCTGATGTTTCCAGATATGAACTGAATCCTAGTTTTTTAACAACAGCCTCAGCTTCGGCACGTTTTACTTTTCTATCTTCAACTAAATCACTTTTATTACCAATGAGGTAGTATTCTTGATTTGGAGCGGAATTATTTGCATCATTGTACCATGTTTCCACGCTTTTAAGGGTTTCTGGACGAGTAAGATCAAATGTAATTAGGGCACCTCTTGATCCCTTGTAAAACATGCTTCTTAATCGGGTAAATTGATCTGCACCTGCAATATCAAAAATACTGAAACATAATTCTGTTCCATCCACGGATGTATATTTTGCATATGGTTCCATTCCGATGGTTAGAAGGTACTCCTTACTAAATTTTTCGTGGACAAATCGTTGAACTAATGCTGTCTTACCTACTGCGGCATCTCCAAGTAG